>JAFOKI010000206.1 GCA_017419895.1 Eubacterium sp.
ATTCAAGGGGCGCAAACTTGAGACCCCGGCAAACAATGATATAAGGCCAACATCGGATAAGGTGAAAGAAGCGCTGTTCAGCATTCTGATGAATGATATACCCGGCGCGGTTTGCTGCGATCTTTTCGCGGGAACGGGAAATCTCGGGCTGGAAGCTATCTCGCGCGGAGCGGAGCTTTGTTATTTCTGCGATAACAGCAGGGAAGCCGTAGGTATAATAAGAAGAAATATCACACACTGTGGCGCGGAAGACAGATCTGTAGTACTCACTGGAGATTTCAGGAAAACACTTGCCAAGATACACGGCAAGGTCGATATATTTTTTGTTGACCCGCCTTACAAAGCAGGAGTTTACGAGGATGTGCTGTCTGCCATCGATTCTCTTGATTTATTATCCGTAAACGGTATAATAATAGCGGAAAGAGAGTCGAGAACGCTGCTTCCGGAAAGAGCCGGGAGCCTTGTTAAGGTAAAAGAAAGACGCTATGGTAAGACATGCCTCGACTTATATATGAGAGAAGATGAGTAAAGCGCTTTACACGGGTTCGTTCGACCCTATAACGAACGGACATCTCGACATCATCAGACGTGCTTCACATATGTTTGATGAACTCGTCGTTGGTGTAATCGTCAATCCGCGTAAAAACTGTCTTTTCACCAAGGAAGAACGCGCGGAAATGATCAGGGAGATCACTTCGGATCTTCCGAATGTGACGGTCGACTGTTTTCAGGGGCTTCTCGCAGATTATGCAAATGAGAACAAGTTCGACGCAGTGATAAGGGGTCTGAGGGCAACATCCGATTTCGAATACGAGATCCAGATGGCTCAGATGAATGCCCATCTTTTCAGGGACGGCACTGATTCGGTATTTCTTATGACAAGCCCGGAATACTCGTTTATCAGTTCGACCATGATCAAGGAAGTTGTGTCGCTTGGAGGCGATGTGACCGGACTTGTACCCGAGTGTATTCTAAAAAGAATGATTGAACGTTATAAAATGCTTAATGGGGGAACGAAATGACAGTAATTGAATTGCTCGACGAACTTGAAGATATCGTCGATACCGCGTCAGCGGTACCTCTCACCGGAAGGATCGTAGTTGAAAAGAATGAGATCCTCGATCTCGTCGGCGACATAAAGAGAAGCCTTCCTGATGATGTCAAACAGGCTCAGTGGCTGAGAAATGAGCAGGATCGTATTCTTAACGACGCGAAGCAGGAATACGAAAAGCTTTTGCTTGAAGCCAAGAAACAGGCTGATTCAATGGTTGACAACCATGAGATTACACTGAAAGCCAAGAAACAGGCTGAACAGGTCAATGCATCGGCTGATGATTATTCAAGACAGATGAAGATGCGCACATATGATTATCTCGACAAGATGATCTATGATATGCAGACAAAGATGCAGACAATCCAGGAAAAGTATTTCAACGATCTTTACAATTACTGCGATAAACAGTTCGAAATGATCGAAGAAGAACTGCAGAAGAACAGGAACGAACTCAAACAGATGGCTTCACGCACATCTATGGGTGAAGACTGGGTTTACGAGAACGATGCCGAGGAAAGAGAAGCCGGAGGCTCCGCCGAGTGAGAACTGTCGGCATAACAGCTGAATTCGATCCTTTTCACGAAGGTCACAAATATCTGATCGATTCTGTCAGGTCCGCAGGAGCGGATCGGGTAATCGCCGTGATGAGCGGCGATTTTACCCAGCGCGGTACACCGGCGCTCTGTTCCAAATGGGAAAGGGCAAAGGCTGCGCTTGAAGGCGGAGTCGATCTTGTTATTGAACTTCCCGCGGTTTTTGCATGTGCAGGAGCGTCGTATTTTGCTAAAGGCGCATCGGAGATCCTTGCAGGTACCGAAGTGGTGGATACAATAGCTTTCGGATCTGAATCAGGTGATGCGGAAGCTCTTGTGCGTGCTGCAGGTTTCCTGACAAAGTGCGAACATGTGCTGACTGTAAGGATCGCGGAACTATCAAAGCTCGGTATGAGTTATCCTGCAGCGCGTGAAAAAGCGGTGCTCGAATTTGATAAAGAAACAGATATTTCACTAATAAGCGAGCCGAACAACATACTGGCAATCGAATACATAAAGGCTGTCCGGAAGATTACAGATAATATAGATTTCTTTACGGTGAGGCGTTCCGGAAACGCGCATGCTGTCACAGCTTCGAAGCTCAGGGAAGAAGCACGCCTCAGGAGTCCGGAAAGATTTAAACGCGCGGACGATTTGTTCTATAAGATTTTGGTCTGGAAGACCTTGGAGATGTCAGAAGACGATATAGATCAAATCGCATCGGCATCAGCTGGACTCGGAAGAAAACTAAAAAAAGAAATAAGAAATGCATCTTCACTGGAAAAACTGATAGAGCTTGTAAAGTCAAAGGGATTTACCGAGACCAGGGTCAGGCGGCTTCTCACGCAGACAGTGCTTGGAATAACAAAGCATGATATGTCTTCATGCCTGCCGTATATACGCGTCCTTGCCGCAAATGGGACCGGACGTGAATTGATGAGGGAAATAACAGACCGCTCAGCTCTTCCTGTGATCCGTAATATAAACAGGGAGAAAGGGGATAAGCCCGAACACCCGGAGATATCGCGGACGCTCGAAATAGAGGAACGTGCAGTCGATCTTTTCCTTCTGTTAAACGATAAAGATCTCTATGCAGATGCTGAGTTTGCGTCAAAGCCTTATATTTGGGACGAGATTCATATTGTGACAGCATGACTCCTATATATTGATGGTTTTTTCGGTAAAAACACAAGAAATCGTTGAATTTCTGAAAGATTATTGTTGACATTTAGCTTTTTCAAGTGTAATATATATCCGTTGACATTAAAATTCTATCCTTATGGGATTTTATATAAGGATAACTGTGGAAGGAGGTACAGAGAATGGCAGTTCCCAAGAGAAGAACTTCAAGTGCAAGAAGAGACAAGAGAAGATCCCCGAATATGAAAATGCATGCTCCCGGCATCTCGATTTGTCCGCAGTGTCATCAGCCGAAGCTTCCTCACAGAGTTTGCCCCAACTGCAACTACTATGATGGAAAGGCTGTAGTAACAGAGGCATAAGAAGCAAATATGAGACAGGCTCGAGAGAGCCTGTTTTTTATTGGAAAACTTGTATTTTCAACAAAAAAGAAGTATAATTAATAAGATTGAAATTCATTGATATAAAAGCTGCGCATGCGGCATTTTGGATGCATGCACATGAGCTGCACGGAGGTATAAAATGAGAACATTCGACAAAAAGTTCAGAGTCGGTATCGTAGGCGGAACAGGCATGGTCGGACAGCGTTTTATCGCTTTGCTTGAAAACCATCCCTGGTTTGAAGTAACTGCAATCGCGGCAAGTGCGAGAAGCGCCGGAAGGACATATGAGGAAGCTGCAGGCAAGAGATGGAAACTCCAGACTCCGATGCCTGAAGCAGTCAAGAATATAATGGTACAGGACGCTTCCGATGTGGAAGGCGTAACAAAAGACGTCGATTTTGTTTTCAGCGCAGTAGATATGACAAAGGAAGCTATACGCGCGATAGAAGATGAATACGCCAAGACAGAAACTCCTGTAGTATCCAACAACAGCGCTCACCGCTGGACTCCTGATGTACCAATGGTGGTACCTGAGATCAACGATGATCATTATGAAGTCATCGAGTACCAGAAAAAACGACTTGGTACCAAGAAAGGCTTTGTTGCGGTTAAACCCAACTGCTCGATCCAGTGCTATGTTCCGGCGCTTGCTGCTTGGAAGGAATTCGGACCGGAAAGAGTTGTAGTTTCTACATATCAGGCTATTTCGGGAGCGGGCAAGACCTTTGCCGACTGGCCGGAGATGGTAGAAAACATCATTCCTTATATCGGAGGAGAGGAAGAAAAGAGTGAACAGGAACCCCTCAGGATATTCGGACATATTGAAAACGGTGAGATTGTTAAGGCTGACGGTCCGATAATCACGAGCCAGTGCATAAGAGTACCTGTGCTCGAAGGTCACACGGCTACCGTATTCATCGATCTTAAAGAAGACCCGGGGAAAGAAGTACTTATCGAGAAACTTAACAGTTTCAGGGGATTCCCGCAGGAAGCCGATCTTCCGAGCGCTCCGAAACAATTCATCAAGTATCTCGAAGAAGACAATCGTCCGCAGGTCAAGCTCGATGCCTACTATGAGAACGGATTCGGCGTGACATTCGGAAGACTGAGAAAAGATATCATATTCGACTACAAGTTCGTCGGACTCGCGCACAATACTGTAAGAGGCGCGGCCGGTGGCGCGGTGCTTTCTGCTGAGGCTCTTGTTGAAAAAGGCTACATCACATTCAAGTAAATAACGGATCCGCTGCCCGCTCTCCAGACCGGGCAGTTCTGTTACTTCATACATTGACGGAGGATACATTTGAGTTATATACAAGCAATAATACTGGGATTATTACAGGGGCTCGCTGAGTTTTTGCCGATAAGCAGTTCGGGACATCTTGCTGTTGCACAGCATTTTTTCGGTGTTGAAGAGAGCAATGTGCTGCTTTTTACGGTGCTTCTACATGTCGGAACACTGATTTCTGTATTCATAATGTACAGAAAAGACATATGGGAGCTGATCAAAGAACTCATAATAACGATCAAGGATCTTGTGACCGGGAAAGGACTTAGACTCGAGGAACGTCCCTACAGAAAACTTGGGGTATTTATAATAATCGCAACGATTCCGACCGCGCTTATCGGGATCCTTTTCGAGGACAAATTCGAAAGCCTGTATGGGAATATAATATTTATAGGTATAGGTTTTCTGATTACAGGTACGTTGTTATACGTATCGGAGAGACTCGGAAAAGCCAGAAATGATCTTGACAGGATGAATATGAGAAATGCCGTTTTCATCGGTATCATGCAGGGAATAGCGATTTGTCCGGGTGTTTCGCGTTCGGGTTCGACCATGTTCGGCGGTCTGATCACGGGGCTCAAAAGAGAACTTGCAGTCAGATTCGCGTTCCTTATCTCAATCCCGTCGATACTCGGATCCGCGGTGCTTGAACTTCCAAAAGCTCTTAAACAAGGCATCGAACCGTCTTTTGCCGGTCCGATAATTGTTGGAATGGTCGTTGCGGCTGTCAGCGGCATCCTTGCGATCAAGCTCATGATAAAAGTCGTGACTGATCAGAAATTGAAGTATTTCTCATATTATGTATGGGCGCTCGGCGTCTTTGTTATCATATGGGGAGCGGTAACGCTCAGATAAAACTCTGACAGAAACGGAGTATTGCATTGGCTAAAACTACCGAAAAGAAGAAAACAAACACTAAACAGGGACCCGCTAAAAAGACCGCCAAGAAGACGACCCAGTCCAAGACGGCCA
>JAFOKI010000003.1 GCA_017419895.1 Eubacterium sp.
ATGATCTTCTCGACGACCAGCTGTGTGGTTCCGCCGGACATTGCGACCATTGTCGGTTTGATGTGATACAGCGGCTGGGTGAAGTAATGTGTGGTTCTCAGGTACACGCCTCTGCCGACAGGGAATTTTCCATAAGGCGTACCGAATATCTCGAGGTCGGCTCCGCACATACGGCTCAATTTGCCGGCGAGGAGAGCCGCCGAGAGCCCGTGATATTCAGAACTCACGAAAGCTCCGAAGAAGTCTATGTGAGCCAGGATTGGTACGTTGATTTCCGGATCTTCTGCGATCGATCTCGCCACATCGAGTCCTGCCGTGTAATAGTTGATCATAAGCGCGTTGGCTCCGCAGTCCAGAGCTCTCATCGCGTTGTCGCGGATTTTGTCCGGACGGTCAGTGATGTTGACAGTGTACAGTGTATGCTCGCCGGTTTCTTCATAAGCTTTCTTTTCGGCTTCCATGAAGAGTTTGACTCTCTTCTCGAGCGGGCAGTGGTCTCCGTCAGCAATGAGAAGCTCGTCATCTTTGATGACATCGCATCCTCCGCAGGCTGCCTCATAGAAGAGCTTGGCTCCTTCTTCAGGCGTCCAGCCGACATTTGGCTTGATCATTGCATTGAGGAGCGGTCTGTCATATACGCCGAGCAGATCCCTGAGTCCCTGGATACCGAATTTGGGGCCCTGGTATTTTTCGAGATATGCTTTCGGGAACATGAGGTCTATGAGCTTGACCTTGCCTGCGGAAGCGACATTTCCGAGGACAGTCGACATGAGCATCGCGTAGCTCTCTCCGACGTTCTTCATCGGGAACGCCACCTGGACTATTACATATCTGCCGCCGGGATCCGGGAAATTGGCATCCGGTATTTCATATACTCCAACAAGGTGAGCTCCGAAATTCTCTGTGATCTCGCGGGTCTCGCCTACGGTCGCGATCCATGTTCCGGTGGATTGTTCGTCAGCCAGGGCTTTTGCGAAAAGCATGATGTCCTTGGTTGCCGTGAAAACCTGGAATGTCGCGATGATGTAGTCATTGTTGAAAACCACTTCGGGGTATGAGTGTAAAAGGTTGAAATCTTCAAGATTCTTAATCGCCATTTCTTCCTCCTTGCATGAAAACAGACAGACGTTTCCGCCTGTATGCCCACTTGAATTATATCAACAGAATTTTCAGTCTGTCAATACAAAATTACAGCACATTTGTTCAAAAAGTATTGCGTATGCTGCACCGAAAATGTATGATTAATATATACAAAAAAGTTAATATCCGCTTGTGTGCCCAAAACCGATCCTTTTATTTGTGGATAATTCGAAAGGAAAATACTATGGAAGGAAAATATATCATTGGTATTGATGCGGGCACGTCAAAGATCAAGAGTGTACTCTTCGACGATAAAGGAAACGAGCTGTACGTCGCTTCTGAAGACGTAAAACTTATTTATCCCGCTCCCGGCCTCGTCGAACAGGATATGAATGAAGCATGGGAATCGACCTTCCGTACCGTTAAAGAACTTCTGGCAAATGTCAACGTCAACAAAGCCGACATTGCCGCTATCGCGATCACCGGTCAGGCCGACGGTACATGGCTAATCGGAGAAGACGGCGAACCCGTCTGCAATTCTTACAACTGGACAGACAGCCGCGCTCTTTCAAAGTGCATCGAGTGGATCATGTCAGGAAAGGACATGGAAGTATACAATGACTGCGGAAGCACGTTCTATCCGGGGTCGCTCTCCGTCCTGATGGCATGGATGAAAGAAAATGAACCCGAGGTATTGAATAAAGCAAAATACATCGGAGGATGCAAGGACTGGATGAAATTCAAGTTCACGGGCGTGTTCTCGGGAGACACGAGCTATATGTTCGGAAACCCTGCAGAGCGCTGCAGGAACAAAGAGACTATTGACCATATCGGCTGCGGTGAATACTATGAGAAGATCATCACCGACAGACCGCTTCAGGACGCCTGGGATCCGATCAAACCGGAACTCGCCGCGGAACTCGGACTCAACGAGGGCATTCCGGTATTCGGCGGCCCGTTCGACTTTGTTGCATGCGCGATCGGTTCGGGAACCCTGAACTACGGAGACGCCTGCGCGGTAGTCGGCACGACGACCAACGTCAGTTTTGCCCTGAATGAATTCAACCCAGAGCCGCTCAACGTAGGATACACGATCTGCGGATATGCCGACAATCAGTGGGTAAGGGCGTTCGGTGTAATGGCCGGAACCCCGAACATCGAGTGGACGATCGGCCACATCGGACTCAAATACATGATGGCTGCACAGCAGAAGGGTACCGACGTATATGCCGAGATAGAAGAGGCGATCAAGGATATTCCGGTTGGAGCCGGCGGCGTGATCTATCATCCGTATGCACTCCCGGGCGGCGAGCGCAGCCCGTTCGTAAAACCGACGGCAAAGGCGAACTTCTTCGGCCTGGGCGTCGAGCATACGACGGACCACCTCATGAGAGCCGTTTACGAGAGTATCGGATATTCGCTCCTCGACTGCGCGATCAACATTGAAGACAAACCCGATTCGATCACGATCATGGGCGGAGGCGCCAAGAGCCCGCTGCTTTGTCAGATAATCGCTGACATCACGGGCATGGATGTTGTTCTGACACAGGGATCCGAATTCGGCGCTAAGGGCACAGCCATGGCCGCGGCGACATCGATAGGAATGTTCGACACGATAGAAGACGCAAAGGCAGCATGGGTACATGAGGCGAAACGTTTCAAACCGAACATGGAGAACAATGCGGAATACGCGAAATACTTCAAACTCTACAAGGCTATTTGCGCGAGTATGTTCGATCTTTGGGATATGAGAGCGGGCATCCTCCAGGGTATGATCTGACAAAGTCGCTCCGCGGGCATCCCCGCTGAGCTTTCACAACACGATGAACAAAGAATTGAGAGGTCAAAGCAATGAAAATAGTCTGCATTTGCGATAGGGGCGTAGAAGAAATGCTCATGCAGCAGATGAAAAAACTTCCCGGCTGTGAAGTTGAGCTTTTCAGCGAAGAATCGCTTAAGGATGTAAAATCTGTTGTTGTCGCCATGCGTATCGCCGAGGAGAAGGGGCCTGACGGAATGTACACAAGCCCTGAGATGCTTGAGGCGGTAAAAGACGCGGAGGCGATAATCGTCCACATTGCTCCTGTTGGCAAGGCGGTGCTCGACGCAGCCCCGAATCTGAAATATGTCGGCGTCTGCAGGACCGGTGTTGAGAATGTCGATCTTGAAGCATGCAAAGAGCGCGGGATACAGGTATTCAACGCGGAAGGCAGAAATTCTGTCGCGGTAGCCGACATGACAGTCGCGATGATGATCTGCGAGATGAGAAATATAGCCCGCGGTTACGCGGCTCTGGCGTCCGGCAAGTGGGTCAAGATATTCCCGAACCTGATGTACTGCAGAGACATGAA
>JAFOKI010000207.1 GCA_017419895.1 Eubacterium sp.
GTAATAGCAAAAAGACATAAGGTTTCAACGGAAAGCGTGGAAATAGCAATACGGCGAGCGATCAAGCGTGCCTGGGACTCAGGAAATGAGGAACTGAAAGAACTGGTTAACCGCATGGAAATTGAAAAACCTACCAATAGGACATTGATATCTTATCTGGCGATTGGAGGCGTTAACTGTCACGGGAGTTTCTATAGAAAAGATACTGAAGAAGTCAAGAAAAATAAGCCGCGTACAGCTGTTGGTGAACAATTAAAACTATCGATTGTATCGAACCTGAACGTATGGTAGAATAACTGCTTGGAGGAAAATTATGATAACTAAAGAGCAGATAGACCGCATAAATGAACTGGCGAGAAAAGCGAAAACTCCTGAAGGACTGACGCTTGAGGAATTGGCTGAAAGAGACTTTCTGAGGAAATCATACATCGAAGCATTCAGGGAAAATCTTAGATCCCAGCTCGAGCAGATTAAAATTGTCGAACAAGCCGAAGAAGCAATTGAAAAGGAAATAGAAGAAGAGCTGGACGAGATAGATGAATTGGAGAAATTCAGTTAATGATCCCGTTCCGATATTTCTTCTATTTTTATGTTTAGAAAAATATCAATAAGGTATAATTAAACCGTGAATAAAAATTAGATCCCGGAATGGATCCTGAAAGGAGCCTATCGATCCAATGGACGAGAAGAGAACAGTATATCTTGACTATTCGGCTACGACACCAGTCAAGCCGGAGGTCCTTGAGCAGATGATACCATTTTTTACACAGAATTTCGGAAACCCCTCGAGTCTTTATCAGCAGGGACTCTATGCCAAAATGGCTGTTGAAGAAGCCAGGGAAAAGGTTGCTGCGCTGATCAATGCCGAGCCAAGAGAAATCTATTTCACCGGCGGTGGAAGTGAATCCGACAACTGGGTACTCGAAGGAATAGCTGACCAGCTCAAGAACAAAGGCAAACATATCATCACAAGCAAAATAGAGCATCATGCGATACTTCATACCTGCGCTTATCTTGAAAAACACGGCTTCGACGTAACATATCTCGACGTCGACAAAGAAGGCTTTGTTACACCTGAAGTGCTGGAAGCCGCAATGAGAGACGATACCATACTTGTCAGCGTGATGGCAGTCAACAATGAGATCGGCACGATCGAGCCTATAAAAGAACTCGCTGAGGTCGCGCACAAACATGGAGCGCTTTTCCATACTGATGCAGTTCAGGCTGTGGGAAATATTCCTATCGACGTAAAAGAAATGGGCATAGATATGCTTTCGATGTCGTCTCACAAGATATATGGACCTAAAGGGGAAGGCGGACTTTTCCTTAGAAAAGGCGTCAGGATCGGGAGCTTTATTCACGGCGGCGCGCAGGAAAATGGCAAGAGAGCAGGTACTGAGAATCTGGCCGGCATAGTCGGTTTCGGTGCGGCTGCTGAACTCGCGCGCAAAAATCTGGACAATCATATCGCTAATCTCACAAAAATCAGGAATCACATCATAAAACGCGTCACAGAAGAGATTCCCGACGTGACAGTGAATGGAAGCCTCGAACACAGACATCCCGGCAATGCCAATTTCACTTTCAAATATATTGAAGGCGAATCAATTCTCATTCTCCTCGACAGTATGGGGGTTTCAGTTTCCACAGGATCTGCCTGCTCGTCAAAATCGCTTGAACCGTCTCACGTTCTTACAGCAATAGGAGTCGATGTGGAATCAGTGCACGGATCCATAAGAATGACAGTCGGAGACATGACGACAATGGAAGATGCTGATTACGCGGTAGACTGCCTGAAGAAAGTCGTGGCAAGACTTCGCGAAATATCATCGCTTTGTTAGTAACGAATATCGGAGGTAAATAAAATGCAGGGCAATTTGCAGTTATACAACGAAACAGTTATGGATCATTTCATGAATCCGAGAAATGTCGGCACTATAGATGATCCGGATGGTACCGGTATCTATGGAAGCCCGGTTTGTGGAGACATGATGCAGGTCCAGATCAAAGTAGATGAGAATGATATCATTACCGATTGTAAATTCAAGACATTCGGCTGCGGCAGCGCTATCGCTTCGTCAAGTATGGCTACAACGATGATCATCGGCAAAAGCGTTGAGGAAGCTCTTGAAATCGGGAATAAGACCATCGTAAACGAACTGGGCGGACTTCCCGCAGTCAAGATCCACTGCTCGATCCTGGCGGATCACGCGATAAAGAACGCGATTTACGACTATGCGGTAAAGAACGGCAAGACATATAAAGCGCTCGAAGGTTATGATCCTACAGCCGACGAAGACTGATAATTCCCACCGTTTCTTTTACAGCTGAAAAAGTAGAAAAAGTAGTTTGATATTTTCGTTGATATTCACAAAAGGCACATACAAAGGTGCCTTTTTTGTGTTAAAATATTTAAGTTATGAGGTCAATAACCGCATGAGCGGTAATATATGCAGTGAGGTCATTTATGAATGATTATTTAGCATTAAAAGAAGCCGCAGAAAAAGAATTCCAGAGATGGATCGCGTTTACGTACGACAACGATAAATTCAGACAGAAGCTGCTTAAACTGTACGGCAACGATGAAGAGATCGTGGATGCCTTTTATACGGATCTTAATTTCGGCACTTCCGGAATCAGAGGGATACTCGGTCCCGGAACGAACAGAATAAATGAATACGTTATTGGAAGAGCAACGCAGGGTCTCGCGAATTACCTGAACAAGTATACTGAGCATTTTAATTCCGTCGTTATCGCATACGACAGCAGGGAAGGCTCCGAATACTTCGCGCGCGAAACTGCGGCAGTACTGAGAGGAAACGGTATCAGGCCTTTCATTTTCAGGGAACTGACTCCGGTATCAGTGCTTTCATACGCCATAAGATACCTTAAGTGCACGATGGGTATCATGATAACGGCAAGCCATAATCCGAAAGTATATAACGGATACAAAATATACAACAGTGAAGGCTATCAGGTAGTCGGTGAAGAAGCAAGACGCATCATGGAAGAAATCGAACTGGTCGATTACTTCACAGGCGTCAGAAGAAAAGAAGATAAGGGAATTCTTGAGGTTTCGAACCAGGTCAGAGAAAACTTTATCCGTGATCTAGTGAACTCGATGCCGAAATACGATATCGAACAGATCAATGGTCTCAAAACGATATACACACCGCTTTACGGAACGGGAAACAAATTCGTAAAAGCCGCATTCAGAACTATCGGGTATAAGAATTTCAACGAAGTATCGTCACAGACCAAACCAGATCCGGATTTTCCGACATGTCCTGTTCCGAATCCAGAAAGGATACTCGCATATGACGAGGGATTCCGCGTTCTGGAGGAAGATGACGCCGATATCATAATCGCAACGGATCCTGATGCGGACCGTGTTGGCGCAGCGCTCATCCATGACGGCATGCGCACTCTAATAACGGGAAACCAGCTTGGTATATTGATGCTCGATTATCTTTGTCACATGAGCCCGCCGAAACCCGGACAGCTGGTATTTAAGAGTATCGCAACTTCACCGCTTGTTAACACCATGGCTGAGAAGTACGGATTCAGGGTTGTGAATACGCTTACCGGATTTAAGTATATCGGCCAGCAGATAGCTGCTCTTGACAAAGCAGGCCATGCATCTGAATACTATTTCGGTTTTGAGGAAAGCAATAGTTTCCTTGCGTCACCGTTCATCAGGGAAAAGGACGGAATCAGCGGAGCGCTCTTGATTGTGCAGATGGCAGCTTTCCATAAAGCACAGGGGAAGGACTTGATCGACAGGCTGAACGAACTCTACGCCGAGCTCGGTCCGTGTCAGGATAAACAGCGCAATTATTTCTTCAGTGGAGCTGAAGGAAAAGAAAAGATGAAAGAGATCATGACTGTCTTCCGCGGTATGAAGGAAGGGATGCTGGGAGAACACAAGATCGCAAGAATGACGGATTATCAAACCGAGACAGGTCTTCCTCATGCAAACGTCATTTCATTCGATTTCACAGATGGCAGCAAAGTCATAATCAGGCCGAGCGGAACCGAATCAAAACTAAAAGTATACTCATTCGAACGTACGGAATTTACAGACGTCGAAAAAGAAATAGTAAGGATAATCAGAAGATTTGAATAGGTAAAACGGAGAGGGTAAAATCATGAAACAACTTGGACTTAACGAACTCAGGAGTATGTTCCGCGAATTCTTTGTGAGCAAGGATCATTATCCTGCAAAGAGCGCCTCCCTCATTCCAAAGAATGACAAGTCGCTTCTCATCATAAACTCGGGAATGGCTCCTCTCAAACCGTATTTTTCAGGCGCAGAGACACCCCCGAGCAAAAGAATGACCACATGCCAGAAATGCATAAGAACTGGCGATATCGAAAACGTCGGCATCACCGCAAGACACGGCACATTCTTCGAAATGCTCGGCAACTTCTCGTTTGGTGATTATTTCAAACGCGAATCGCTGAATTGGGGATGGGAATTCATTACAAAATGGCTTGAGCTGCCTGAAGATAAGCTTTGGGCTACCATATATGAAAACGACGAGGAAGCTCATGACATCTGGCGCGAGATCGGCATGCCGGAAGAGAAAATCGTTCGTCTCGGAAAAGACGACAACTTCTGGGAAATCGGGCTCGGTCCCTGCGGTCCTTGTTCTGAGATATATTACGACAGAGGTGAGAAATACGGCTGCGGAAGACCGGACTGTAAACCCGGATGCGACTGCGACAGATATATAGAGTTCTGGAACCACGTATTCACACAGTATTCGAAAGAACCGGACGGAAGTTATTCGGATCTCGAACATAAGAATATCGATACCGGTCTCGGCCTTGAAAGAATCGCATGCATCATGCAGAGCGTAGATTCAATATTCGATATCGACACAGTAAGACATATCCTAAACGGTGTTGTTAAGCTTTCCGGCAAGAGCTATGAGACCGGTAATGTTAAAAATGACATCTCCATTAGGATCATCACCGACCATCTCCGTTCGATGGTATTCATGATCGCTGACGATATCCGTCCTTCCAATGAAGGAAGGGGTTATGTTCTCAGAAGACTTATAAGAAGAGCGATCAGACACGGAAAACTTCTCGGAATAGAAGGAACATTCCTTTCAGATCTTGCTGAAAAGGTTATCGAGGTTTCCGGTGAAGCATATCCCGAGCTTGTCGAAAGACGTGACTTCATCAAGAAGACCATCAAGAGCGAAGAAGAACGTTTCGAAAAGACTCTCGATCAGGGAATGGGAATTATTGATGATTACCTGAAAGACATGAAATCGAACGGAAGTGCCGTGCTCGACGGAGAACGCGTTTTCAAACTTTACGATACATATGGGTTCCCGGTAGAAATGACCGAGGAAATCATGAAAGAAAACGGTTTCACCATCGATATGGATGGCTTCGAGAAACGAATGGAAGAGCAGCGTGAAACAGGAAGAAGCAATGTAAACTTCACTGAAGACGACGCGTGGAAAGACGCTGCTCCGTCAGATCTCGACGAGACTGTATTTACCGGTTATGACGAGACAAAGACGATAGCTACAGTTCTTGCCGTGTACAAAAATGGCGCAGAAGCTGATTCTGCCGAAAAAGGTGATACCGCTGTGGTTTATCTCGACAAAACGCCATTCTATACGGAGAGCGGCGGTCAGGTATCTGATAATGGTTTTATGTCTACCAACACTTTTGACTCGGTAGTTACTGAACTCAAGAAGAACAACGGACTTGTAGCACATACCATCAGAGTTACTGAAGGCCGGATCGAGAAAGGCATGAAGGTCGGATGCTTTGTGAATATCTACAAGAGAAATTCGACAGCGAGAAACCACACGGCTACGCATCTACTCCAGGCTGCTTTGAGAGAAGTGCTTGGAAGCCACGTTGAGCAGTCCGGATCTAGAAATGACGAGAACACACTCAGATTCGACTTTACTCATTTTGAAGCTATGACACCGGAGCAGCTAAATGACGTCGAGATGCTCGTAAACCAGAAGATCATGGAATTCATACCTGTGACGACGGAGGTCATGAGCCTTGAAGAAGCAAAGGCTTCCGGGGCGATGGCATTGTTCTCCGAAAAATACGGTGATGAAGTAAGAGTCGTTAAATGCGGTGATTTCAGCACAGAACTCTGCGGCGGCACACATGTCGCGAATACAGGCGAAATAGGGGCTTTCAGGATCGTTTCCGAGACCGGAATCGCAGCCGGAATTAGACGAATAGAGGCTGTTACCGGTATGGGCATTTTCTTGAGAGAAAAGAAAGCCGATCAGCTAATCAATGCTGTATCCGGCACTTTCAAGACTACACCCGAAAATCTTGAGACAAAGGCTGCTCAGACCGCTGATGAACTTAAAGCTCTGAGAAAAGAAATCGCCAAAGTCAAGAAAGACAGCATGTTCTCGGGAGTTGACGGAATGATTTCAGGTGCCAAGGACATAAACGGTGTAAGACTTATAACTGCAAAATTCGAAGATACCGATACCGCTGATCTCAGAGAACTCGCAGACAGAATCAAGGAGAAAGTCAAGAAGACAGTTGTCGTGCTCGCGTCCGACAATGACGGAAAAGTCGTGCTCATAGTTACTGTCACCGATGACCTCCTTGACCAGGGTTACCATGCCGGCAAACTCATTAAAGAGATCGCTAAAACAGTTGGCGGCGGTGGCGGTGGAAAAGCAGATATGGCGCAGGCCGGAGGCAAAGATCCGAGCGGTATACAGAAAGCATTCGAATACGCTGAAATGCTCATATCTTAACAATTTGAGTTACTAAATCATTGAAGAAAATACGCATGCATTGTATAATAAAGAGTAAGTATTGATATTCACTCGGAGGTTCCCGTCATGGAAAGAAAAACAATAATGTTCGACGCCAGCAAGACTCAGAACAAGACCACAAGAGAGATCCTGGAATCGGTCTATGCCGCGCTGGAAGAAAGAGGATACAACGGTATCGACCAGATGGTGGGGTATATCCTCTCGGGTGACCCGTCATACATAACGAGCCACAACAACGCAAGGCTCATGATAAGCCGTATAGACAGAGACGCTCTGGTAGAAGAGATACTGAAGGCATATCTGAAAAAATAGCTCGTTATAGGCAGGTCATTTGACCTGCCTTTTTTATGGAACTTATCGCCTTCGGCTTTTATATGCGGCAAATGAGAAAACTTGGACTTGATGTTGGAGACAAAACTATAGGTGTTGCCGTCAGCGATCCAACGGGGCTTATAGCTCAGGGTATTACGACGATAGAACGCGTTGGTATTAAAAAGGACACCAACCGCGTGATTTCTTATGTCACGGAATATGAATGCGACACAGTAGTAATAGGGCTCCCTCTTTCACTCAGCGGTGAGGACAGCGTACAGACGGAGAAAGTCCGTGAATTCCGGGTCAAACTCGAGAATAAAATGAGGAGTATGGGGCTAGGTAAAGTAGCCATCGAATGGCAGGATGAACGAATGACAACGCTTCAGGCTGAGCGAGTTCTCATAGAAGCAGATCTGAGCCGTAAGAAAAGAAAACAGATCATCGACAGACAGGCGGCTATTCTGATACTTCAGACTTATCTCGACAGGTCGTCTTTGTGATGAATAATGGTTAATGAATCGGAGGATGCAATGAAAAAAATAGGCATACTTATGGGAAGCGACAGCGATCTTCCTGTTGTGCAGAAAGCAATCGATCAGCTTAAAGAATTAGAAGTACCTTTTGAGGTACACATTTATTCTGCGCACAGAACGCCGGAAGAGGCGAGAGAGTTTTCAGTAAACGCAAGATCGAATGGTTTCGGCGCGATCATAGCGGCAGCAGGTATGGCTGCGCATCTCGCAGGTGCTGTTGCTGCAAATACAACTCTTCCGGTAATTGGGATCCCATGTAAATCCAAGAATTTCGACGGACTGGACGCGCTTCTTTCTACCGTGCAAATGCCACCGGGAATACCGGTCGCGACGGTAGCCGTCGACGGCGCAAAAAACGCGGCTCTTCTTGCCTGCGAGATTTTGGCTGTTGAAGATGCCGGTCTTGCAGCAAAACTCGATGAAATGCGAAAAAAAGGCGCTGAAAACGTCCTTAAAAAAGATAAAGACCTTCAGGACAAGCTTAATTCCTGATCAGTATAGGCAGTCACAAGTGTTTGTAAAGAAAGGAAATCGCCATGGCAAAAAGTTTCAGTGAAAGCTATAAGGAAGCCGGAGTTGATATTACCGCGGGTTACAAATCAGTCGAACTGATGAAGGAGCACATTGCCAGAACAGCCGTGTTCGGTGACACATCGAGCATCGGCGGTTTCGGAGGGCTCTTCCCGCTTGACATGACAGGATTGAAAGACCCCGTTCTTGTCAGCGGTACCGACGGTGTAGGAACAAAACTTAAACTCGCATTCCTGCTTGACAAACATGACACAGTCGGCATCGACTGCGTCGCGATGTGCGTTAACGACGTCATATGCGTGGGAGCGAAACCTTTGTTCTTCCTCGATTACATCGCATGCGGCAAAAACTATCCCGAGAAAATAGCAGAGATCGTAAAGGGTGTTGCTGAAGGCTGCGTACAGTCACAAGCCGCGCTTATAGGCGGAGAAACTGCTGAAATGCCGGGCTTTTATCCCATTGATGAATATGATCTTGCGGGCTTTGCCGTTGGTGTTGTTGACAGATCGAGGATACTGGACAAAGAATCTGTTGAGGCAGGCGACGTAGTGATCGCGCTTCCGTCATCAGGCGTTCATTCCAATGGTTTCTCACTTGTAAGAAAAGTATTTGATATCGGAAACTCCGACCTTTCCGAACGCATCGATGAGCTCGGTGAGAAGACTCTCGGAGAGACACTCATCACACCTACAAAAATATACGTCAAGCCTATGCTCAAACTTATGGATTCTGTCAAAGTCAAATCCGTATCTCACATCACAGGCGGCGGTTTCTATGAGAACATCCCGAGAAGCCTGCCAAAAGGTCTTGGCGTTAGGATCAAGAGAAGTGATATAAGGGTACTTCCAATATTCGATGTAATAGCTAAGCGCGGCGGCATACCCGAAAGAGACATGTTCAATACATTCAACATGGGTGTCGGAATGACTGCGATAGTTCCGCAGGATTCCGCGGACCTTGCGGTAGAAGTTCTTAAGGGTGCCGGCGAGAACGCATATATACTCGGTGAAGTCGTAACTTCTGAGGAGGGCGTTGAAATATGGTAAAGAGAAAGATCAAAATCGCTGTACTGGTGTCGGGTGGAGGTACAAATCTCCAGGCTTTGATCGATGCCGAAAAGAACGGTACGCTGTCGAGCGGTATTATTACTCTCGTGGTATCCAACAAAGCCGACGCATACGCACTCGAACGTGCTAAAAAAGAAGGCATTGCAACCGCTGTAACAAAGGATGAAGCCAAACTTATCCGGATATTGGAGGATGCGAAAATCGAGATGATCATTCTTGCTGGCTATCTTAAGGTGCTCAGCGCGGACTTCTGCAAACTCTATGAGAACAGGATCATAAACGTTCACCCGTCGCTTATTCCTTCATTCTGCGGGGATGGCTGCTACGGCCTTAAGGTTCATGAAATGGCTCTCGATTACGGTGTTAAAGTAACCGGCGCTACTGTGCATTATGTTAATGAAGTCACCGACGGCGGAAAAATCATCTCTCAGAAGGCGGTATACGTCAAAGAAAATGATACACCTGAGAAACTTCAGAAAAGAGTTATGGAGCAGGCTGAGTGGATAATACTGCCGAAGGCTGCTGAGACAGTTGCGGTAAAAATCAGAAACGAAGAAAGGAAGCAGGAATGGAAAATAGATTACCATACGAAACCCTGACGATTGCCGAACGCATTAAAGACAATCCTTATGTTGGACGCGGCATAATAATGGGAATAAGCGAAGACGGCGAAAAAGCCGTAAGCGCGTATTTCATAATGGGGCGTTCCGAAAACAGCAGGAACAGAGTCTTCAGAAGATATTTCAATGACATAATGATCAAACCGTTCGATGATTCAAAAGTTGAAGACCCGTCGCTCATAATCTATTTCCCGGTCAGAACAGTCGGTAAGACGATGATCGTGACGAACGGTGACCAGACAGACACTATCAGGGATTTCCTTGAGGATCCTGAAACATGCTGCTGCGGTTTCGAAAGCGCTCTCATGACAAGAACCTTCGAACCGGACGGACCCAACTGGACACCGAGAATCAGCGCTGTAATGGATATGGATACTGAGACTCCGTACAACTATAAAATGAGTATCCTTAAGAGCGCAGATCCCGAAGGAACAGCCACCAACAGGTATTTCTTCAATTACGAAGCAGTTCCCGGAATCGGACATTTCATCCACACATACAACACTGATGGAAATCCGATCCCGACATTTACGGGTGAACCCGAAAGGATCTCGATACCCAATGATATCCTGAGATTCACAAATGAGATCTGGGATAATCTCAACGAAGCAAACAAGATCTCGCTCTATGTCTGCTACACAGACATGAAGACAGGGCAGTGCATCGACGCTATAGTTAACAAACACGAGCAGGAATGATAAGGCGCAGCGCTGCGCAGAAAGGAAAATGCTGCATTATGAATGAATTCCTTTTGAAATACGGATGCAATCCAAACCAGAAACCGGCCAGGATATTCATGAAGAACGGTGCCGACCTTCCGGTTGAGATACTGAATGGAAGACCCGGATACATAAACTTCATGGATGCGCTTAACAGCTATCAGCTTGTAACCGAGCTTACAAAGAGCCTGGGAATGCCTGCCGCGGCTTCATTCAAACACGTCAGTCCGACATCGGCAGCTGTATCTGTAAAAATGCCGGATGAACTCAAAAAAGCATGCTTTGTTGATGATATCGAAGGGCTGGATGACTCACCAATGGCAACGGCGTACGCCAGGGCGAGGGGAACAGACAGGATGTCTTCGTTCGGCGACTGGATCGCGCTCAGTGATATCTGCGACGTAACTACCGCAAAAATCATAAAAAGGGAAGTGTCCGATGGAATAATCGCACCGGGTTACACGCCTGAAGCGCTCGAGATACTCTCTGCCAAGAAAAAAGGCAATTACAACGTAATAAAAATGGATACCGATTATGTTCCGGAAGAACTGGAACATAAGCAGGTTTATGGAATAACTTTCGAACAGAAAAGAAACGATTATTCCGTAGCTCCCGGAGATTTCACGAATATCGTCACAGCTAATAAAGTCCTTCCGGAATCTGCGGCGCGTGATCTTGTCATAGCTTTGATCACGCTGAAATACACGCAGTCCAACTCTGTGGCATATGCTGAGGGCGGACAGGCTATAGGCGTCGGCGCGGGCCAGCAGTCCAGGATTCACTGCACGAGACTTGCAGGCAACAAAGCCGATTTCTGGCATCTCAGACAATCGGGGAGAGTGCTTGATCTCCCGTTCAAAGCAGATATCGGAAGAGCTGACAGGGACAATGTGATCGACGTTTACCTTGGCGATGAGTTCATGGACGTTCTCGCTGACGGCAACTGGCAGAAATTCTTTACCGAGCAGCCAAAGGCTTTCACACCTGAAGAAAAAAGAGCTTATCTTGACACTATTACTGGCGTTGCGCTTGGAAGCGATGCGTTCTTCCCGTTCGGAGACAATATCGAAAGAGCAAAGAAGAGCGGTGTTTCGTACATTGCTGAACCGGGTGGTTCGGTACGCGACGACAACGTAATTGAAACAGCCGATAAATACGGCATGGTGATGGCTTTTACCGGAATGAGACTTTTCCATCATTGATAAGGAGGCAGACAATGAAAGTAATGGTCGTCGGCGGCGGCGGACGCGAGCACGCCCTGATAAAAGAAATTAAAAAGAATCCGAGAGTGGATCACATCTACGCTGTACCCGGAAACGGTGGTATAGCAAAAGACGCCGAATGTGTGCCTATCAGTGCTGAAGATCTTGAAGGCATAGTCGAGTTCACCAGAAAGAACCAGGTGGACTTCGCAGTCGTTGCGCCTGACGATCCGCTCGTTATGGGGCTTGTCGACCTGCTGAAGGCGGAAGGTATTCCTTGTTTCGGACCGGATAAAAAAGCCGCTATAATCGAAGGCAGCAAAGCTTTCTCAAAAGACCTCATGAAACGCTACGGTATCCCTACTGCGGAATATGAAACATTTACCGATATGGATGCCGCGCTCAAATATGTTAAAACATGTGATATCCCTGTAGTGGTAAAGGCTGACGGCCTGGCAAAAGGGAAGGGCGTCCTTATCTGCATGACCAGAGAGGATGCAGTGCACGCAGTCAAGTCGATGATGGAAGACAAAGAATTCGGTGACAGCGGTCTCACGGTAGTCATCGAAGAATTCCTTACAGGTCCTGAAGTCTCCGTGCTTTCGTTCACTGACGGCAAAACACTTATCCCGATGATTTCTTCCATGGATCACAAGCGCGCTCTTGACGGTGACCAGGGGCTGAACACCGGCGGTATGGGAACGGTTGCACCGAACCCGTATTATACGCCTGAGATTGCCGAAATCGCGGAGCAGGAGATATTCCTGCCGACTATGCTTGCCATGAATAAAGAAGGCCGCAGTTTCTCGGGATGCCTGTATTTCGGTCTGATGATTACAGACAAAGGCCCCAAAGTCATCGAGTATAACTGCAGATTCGGCGATCCGGAAACGCAGGTCGTGCTGCCGCTTCTCGACAGCGATCTCTTCGATATTCTCGAACATGTTGCCAACGGTACGCTTGCCGATGCCGACGTAAGATTTGCTGAAGACGAGGCAGCGTGCTGCGTAGTTTATGCGACAAAGGGTTATCCCGGCAGCTACGGAAAAGGCTTCCCGATAGAGATCCCCGATGACATAGATACCGTATATGTCGCCGGCGCAAAGCTTTCCGAAGACGGCAAACTTCTGTCGAACGGCGGCCGTGTACTTGGTATCACAGAAAGAGGAAAGACCCTGGAAGAAGCAATTGCAAAAGCATACGCTTCGGTCGAGAAAATCACCTTCGACGAAGGTTTCTACAGGCACGATATAGGACAGAAAGCGCTTGCAGCGCTGAAATAGCAGCTTTAGAACGGACTCCACTGATTGAAAGGGGAACAACATGGTATACCGCATCTTTGTAGAGAAAAAGCCTAAATACGCTGCAGAAGCGGCAGCACTGCTCTCAGAAGCAAATCATATACTTGGTATAGATTCACTCTCGGCAGTACGCGTAGTAAACAGATATGACGCAGAGAATCTTCCGGAAGAGCTTTTTGAACAGGTAATTGATACTGTATTCTCTGAGCCGCAGGTCGATGACGTGAGCAAAGAACTTGTTTACGGAGAGAATGATACA
>JAFOKI010000208.1 GCA_017419895.1 Eubacterium sp.
ATACAATCTAACGATTTGCGGTAGACCTACCTTGATCCAGCTATTACTTCCCTGTCACCCTCTCCACCACCATGTGTGAGACTCATCCTCATACGTATACTACCTTAGTCCGGCTGTTACCTTATCCGCGGTCACCTCCGCGGACTTATCTGAAATAAATTCGTTTTTTTGATCCTGAGCGGGGAATCATGCTGCCTTATGTATCTGTATATTTAGAAGGCAGTATGGTAATATATGTGAAGGGGTGCGTCATATATTGTGTAGTAACTGCACTACAGAAAGGACGGAAACTATGAGAGGATCCGGGAAAAGGATATCGGCGGCCGTGGTGATGATAGTCATCACAGCAGCCATGATGCTGATGGCAGGTGCGGTAACACTGCAGCCTGCGTATGCGGATGAGCCTACTACGGTCACTGATTACGCGGGATTAAAGTCCGCAGTGGCAAGCGGGGGGCAGATCAGTCTCGGAGCGGATATCTCCGTGGCAGAAGCTGTCTGGATACAGAAAGATATGGTGCTTGACCTTAATGGACACACGCTGAATGTGGGCGCAAATAAGGTTTATGTACTAGCCAATGTAACCTTCAAAGACAGCTCAGGCAATGACTCAGGAAAGATTTCCGGTACCGGCAACAGCAAGATATATGCCGGATTGGTGTCAAGCGGGACTACTTATCCGGGTAAACTGACGATTGAATCGGGGACATATGTCACCAGCGGAAACTATACCTTCCGTGTAGCAGCCGAAAGTACCCTTACAATGAACGGCGGAACGTTAAAGGCTAATCAATTCGGCGTTTATGTTACGGCTGCGAGTTCAAAGTTCACAATGAATAACGGAACGGTTGAAGCAACATCTGCGGTTGGTGTTTATACAGTATCGGGTTCGGATTTCACGATGAACGACGGAACGGTAAAGGCAGGGCAGCAGGCTGTTACAAGTCTCGGCAACACGACGATCAACGGAGGTACTGTTACGGCGACCAGCCAGATCGGCATTTATGTTTCATCGGGTACGCTTACGGTAAGTGGAGGAACCATACAGGCGCCGCACGACGCTATCAACATCAAAGACGGCGTAGGCGCAAATGTCATTATTAAATACGGTACGATCAGGGCCACCGACTATACCGGCATATATGTTGGTGAAGGCGATGTGCTTACGGTCAAAGGGGGAAATATTACAGCCGGGTACGCCGCGGTAAATGACAAAGGAACCGTCATAATGAACGGCGGCACTGTCGTTTCGGATAACGCAGTAAATGAAATGCCGACCTTTAATATTCTGGGAACCGTGCAGGACGACGGCACGGTGGTAAAGGCAGCGCTTACAATGAACGGAGGAAAGATCGAAGCGCTCGGCAACGGCTCGGCGGTAAAGCTTCAGGGCAACGCGGTATTTGATCTCAATGACGGGGTAATAGAAGCGATGTACTCCTCCCCGGAAAGGAATGACGGAGGCGCGGGAATTGCGGCGTTTAAAGATACAGAGGTAACGATCGAAAAAGGCAACGTAACGGCATACAGTTACGCGCTTGGAGGCAACGGCTTGGATTCCGGACAAGACGATGGAACAAATGCAAAGTTTACCATCAAAGGAGGTACGCTGAGTTCAGCTGGCACTGCGGCTGTATATGCACCGCAGGTCAACGGAAAAACCGTTATTTCGGGCGGTACGATCACAGGCAAGACAGGCATCGAGATCAGAGCGGGCGAGCTGGATATTACCGGCGGTACCATTACGGGCGACATGCATGAATACAATTTTGCCGATAATATCAGCGGAAAGACTACCATAGGCGCGGCGGTTGCCGTATGCCAGCATGAAACGAAGCAACCGATCGCTGTAAAAATAAGCGGCGGGACCTTTTACGCCAATGTTCCTTTCAGCGAGGTCAAACCAAAGGATCATACGGATGAAGATGTATCGCAGATAAATTATGATATCTCAGGCGGCGTATTCCATTCAAGCGGAACTGACACTGTAAGAGTTCAGGATTACTTTAACGGCCCGTTCATCAGCGGCGGCAAGTTTTCGCACTATGTCACCGATTATGTTAAAGACGGCTACGGCGAAAAGATCGAAAACGACCCGATCAGACCCGAAGCTAATATGAAGGCGGTATATCCGTGGAAAACTGTTTCCTGGAAACAGAACGCCGAATACGGCAGCATAAACGTTGAACGCTATAAGACGACTTTCGACGACGGAACGGCCGTTGCAAGTGAACCCGACGGTCAGGAGCCCGTTGTTGACAACGGTGTTTTGAAGGTACGTTGTCTGTATAATGACAAAATACGTATCGTCCCATCCCCTGACAAAGGCTATGTCGTGGACACGATGACCTACACGGACAAGAACGGCAAAACCAAAACGATCCCGTCATCCGGCGAGATCACTATGCCGGCCTCGAACATCACGGTAACTGTGACGTTCAAGAAGGAAAACGTAGCTGATCAGGCGAAGACAGTAAGCGGCATCCTTCTTGCCAAAATGGTCTCCAAGGGCAGCACAAGCCTCGCGCTCTCATGGAACAAAGTCGACGGCGCGGAAGGTTACGACGTATTCCTGGCGAAATGCGGGAAGAATGACAGCAAGACCAAAAGCCTCAAGCTGGTCAAGACCGTAAAAGGCAGCAAAACACTCAAGTGGACAAAGAAAAAACTTAAAAAGAAAACTGCCTACAAAGCCGTCGTAAAAGCATATATCACGGAAAACGGCAGCAAGAAATATGTCGTGACCAGTCCGATGGTCCATGCCTATACGTCAGGCGGGACAAACAAATACACCAATGCGAAGAGCATCACGGTCAAGAAAGGATCTGTCGCACTCAAGGCCGGCAAGACCCACAAGATAAAGGCGACCGTGAATCTGCTGAAAAAGGGCAAAAAACTCATGCCGAAAGATCATGCTGCAAGCCTTCGCTATCTGAGCAGCGACGCGAAGATCGCGACAATCAGTAAAAGCGGCAAGATCACCGCAAAGAGCAAAGGAAGCTGCAAGATCTATGTGATTGCGGTCAATGGAGCAAGGAAAGCAATAACTGTCACTGTTAAATAAAGCATATCGATAATCTGAAGCGGTCTGCGGGAGAAATCCTAAAAATAGCAGTACATCATTGCGCTTTGAAAACAAAGAATTATACACATTTTATACACGAAAGTTTTCGTTAAGCACCTCAAATCACCAAAAATGCTAAAAAGTCACCAAACCTGAGCAAAAGCCGGAGATGCGATGATTCCAAGCAAAAAACGCTGCAAGTATTGCAATTGCTGGGGTTGAGCGTTCGGCGCTTGGGGGTCCGGAGGTCGTAGGTTCAAGTCCTTCCTCCGCAACCACGAAGAAAAAACCGTCCGATGGGCGGTTTTTTTATACGTAGATTTAGGCGCGGAGGAAGCGCTTGGACCTGAGAAGGCCGCGGCGTTAATGAAAGCGTCCGGCGGATCGCGAAGCGAGACGCACAAGTCCTTCCTCCATAGCCCGATTATTCAGCTTTGTCAGCCGGCTTGAAAACAACGAACTTGCCAAGGATATAATTCAGAACGATTACGAGTCCCTGGATCAGTACCTTTGATGGCATCTCGGGAAGTCCGATACCGGAAACCAAAAGTATAAGTCCGAAATAGTCGACAACTCCGGTAAAACCGCGCGCCGCAACGTAAGCGGCTACTTCACGCGCCTGCTGTTTGCCCGTCAGCCCGCGTGAACGGAACACGAAGAATTTATTGATGAGGAAACCGTAAAGCTTTGTCATGATGATTGCGATCAGGTTTGCGGAGCGGTATCCGGGCATGACAAAAGACAGCAGCCAAAATAGAAAGATATTGAGAAGTGTAGTGCTCAGCCCGCCGATGCCGTAACGCAGAAGACGGGCTCTTTCATTTTTATCTGGCAGGGTCATAGCAGGGGTTTACCTTCGGCTCTCCGAAAAACAGCGAATACATGTCAAATGGATTTTTGTAAGGGAATGCTGTGGCATTGACCTGATCTATCCAGGCGGACAAATCGAATGGATGTTTATTTGGCGCAAGATAAAATGAGTACGGCTCATTTGTCGGATACGGTACGAAGCAGAGTCTCCTGTATGGAATATCTAACCTGTTAAACTCTTTCTCGATCTTCGGGTTCGTTGTATTCATCTGGACAAGAACATTATCCCAATTGATTTTTTCGCGGCGGCGGATCCAGTCCGAGATGGCTTCTTCCATTGAATCACTGTGGTTGCAGTTCAGAGATATATCCCCGAGTCTGATCACAGGATACAGAGTTTTGTCGAATTCGGTAAGCGCTTTCTGCATGCGTACAGGCACGGGATCTTCTGCCATATATCCCTTTGGATCCTGAAGGAAGCGCATATAGTCAGTGTCGTAAAGCCACAGATCCTTGAAGGGTGACGTACACTCTATGCCGAGATTATGATAAATGAAGCCTGCCCAGCACGATGTCGAGAAGATAGTGGGCCGTGATTCCGCGATTTCAAAATGCTGCTCAATGCTTATCTCCGGGAAGACGTTTCCGATTATCTTGTCTGCATCGCTTCCGGGCATTGAGAGGTATTCCCTGACGATTTCAGCCCGGTATTTCGCAGTCATTATCCTGAGATAGTCATAATCCTGCGCGGGCACATCTGAAGGCGCAACATATGGGTAGCCGCCGATAGTACCATCCGCTGGTTCATATTTATCCACGACACCTACAATGCGGATCTCCCTGTTTTTTTTCCTCTCATGCAGGTAGGGGAGCATACGGTTGAAGTATAAACCTCCGCCCCATATCAAAACTCGTATTGGTTTGTGATCCATATACTTTATTCCTTTAGAGTATTATTACCGGATGTGTTCAAGCAGTGCGAACTGCCAGGGAAATGACCGGTAAAAACTTGATTTCCATTCTTTTGTGCGTTTCGGTATCCACTTTCTGAATCCATCTGAGGTCCAATGATTCAGATGGTCTGGGGGATCACCCAGACGCTTCACATTCTTGAGAGTGATCAGGTTGCCGGTCCGGAACCACGGTTCGTGAGGCACGCTGATGAGTACAAAGCTTTTTGAGACCCTCATTAGTTCTGACAGCGCAGCACCGGGTTTCTCAAGGTGTTCGAGGACTTCCGTGCAGATCACCAAATCAAACTCTCTGTCTGTAAAAGGCAGTTCCGTAACTGAACCGCATTCAAATATGCATTTATCGGAGCACATGGTTTTCGCGTATTCCAGTGCGCTTTCCGATGCATCAAGCAATGTTATCTTAGCATCCGGCAGCTGTTTTTCCAACAAAGCCGCATTGATTCCTTCTCCGCACCCGGCATCAAGTATCCGTATTGTATCCGCTTTCCCGGTGCTTTGGTCCATGGTCTCATCGACACATAAGAAGCGGCAGCATTCCGCTGCAAGTTCCAATAGCTTATGCTGCATTCGGGAGACCAGGTACCGCTTAATGGGATTTGAAGACTGATACTTGCGGAGATTATCCGAACTGTATCCGGCACCGATGCAGCCTTTTTCAGATACGATACTTGATGTGGCTTTCATCATGCTTACTCCGGTGATTTATCTTTACGAAGGACTCGCCCAGCAGTCCCAATGAGAAAAGCTGCACGCCGGTGATCACAAGCAGAATACCGAGCAGCAGAAGCGGTCTTTGTCCTATCGGATTCCCCATAATCTTGAGCACTGTCAGGTAAAGGCATATGATCATCCCGATGAAGCCGCTGAGCAGTCCGAGGTGGCCGAACAGGTACATCGGCTGCTCCTCGAAATGCGTGAGGTAGAAAACCGTAAGCGCATCGAACAGACCGTGCAGATAGCGCTCGATCCCGTATTTTGATTTGCCGTGCGTGCGTTTGTTATGGTGAACCGGTATTTCGGTTATCCTGAAACCGCGGCGCGCCGCGAGGCAGGGAATAAAGCGGTGGAGATCGCCGTAAAGGTCG
>JAFOKI010000209.1 GCA_017419895.1 Eubacterium sp.
GACGAAAGAAGAATGGGTCCGCTGCGCCGGTGAGGCGGACGGATTCAGAATAATAGAAAGCGAAAAGGTAAAAGGGGATATTTTTGTGTCCCCGGATCTTGCGATTTGCGATAAATGCAAAAGTGAACTCTTTGATCCGGATGACAGGAGATATCTCCACCCGTTCATAAACTGCACGGCGTGCGGCCCGCGTCTTACGATACTGGATTCGATGCCTTATGACAGGATCAGGACCAGCATGGCGGAATTCCCGATGTGCGGTCCGTGTGAGGCGGAGTATACAGACAGGACGAGCAGGAGATATCACGCCCAGCCGGTATGCTGCCCGGACTGCGGTCCTAAGCTTTATGCTTTCGCGCCGGGAGAAGCCGGTGCGGGGGAGCGCGTTTTGGGTGACAGAGATTCTATTGTAGAAGCCAGAGACGTGATAAGGAACGGCGGGATCGTTGCAGTGAAGGGGATCGGCGGATTTCATCTTTGTTGCGACGCGCGCAGCAATGATACGGTGATGCGCCTCAGGAAGCTCAAAAACAGGCCTTTTAAGCCATTTGCGGTCATGATGCGGGATCTGGACTGCGCAAGAAGAGAATGTGTGGTAGAGCCGGGTATGGAAGCGGTCCTCGACGGTCCGGAAAAGCCGATCGTAATAATGAAAAAGCGTTCAGGTTCGTTTGAGGCAGCGGCTCCGGATAATCCCAATCTCGGAGTGATGCTTCCTTACACGCCGCTCCATCTCCTGCTTTTTGACTATCCAGACGGAAAGCCGATGACCGATGTGCTCATAATGACGAGCGCAAATCCGAGCGGCGCGCCTATATGTAAAGATGACAGCGACGTGCTGGAAAATCTGTCGGAAATGTGCGATCTTGTGCTTTCACACGACAGGAAGATAAGGCTTCGGGCAGACGATTCAGTCATGATGTGGTTCCGGGGCATGCCATACATGATAAGGCGGTCAAGGGGATATGCTCCGCTTCCCGTAATGGCCGGGTCAGGAGATCGCGTTACAAAGCCTGTGCTCGGCGTTGGCGGTGAACTAAAAAGTACATTCTGTCTCGCTGCGGGCGGCTTGTATTATCTTTCACCGTATATCGCGGATCTCTCTGATATCAGAAGTGTGGACGCTCTCCGCCAGGGAATTGACAGACTAGAAGAATTGTTGGAAATAAAACCTGAAACAACAGTATGCGACCTTCATCCCGGTTACAATTCATCTGCGCTTGCGCGTGAACTTGATCCCGGCGCGGTTTCAGTGCAGCATCATTACGCGCACGTGCTATCCTGCATGGCGGAGAACGGACTGGATGAAAAAGTCATAGGAGTTTCGTTCGACGGTACGGGGTACGGTCCGGACGGCACAGTCTGGGGAGGTGAATTCCTCATTGCGGACAGAAGCGGTTTTGAGCGTGCCGGAAGCATTGAGCCGTTCGATCAGGCCGGAGGCGATCTTGCGCCGCGCCAGGGATGGAGGATCGCGGCGGCTTTGCTGGAAGATGACCCGGATGCAGCCGAAAAGCTCGGGATATGCACGAAAAGCGAGTTCAATACTGTAAGAGCGATGATCCGGGCGGGAGTGAACACCGTTAAGTCGACCAGCGCGGGGCGCGTGTTCGATGCGGTATCAGCCGTGCTGGGCATCGCGAGGGAATCCACATGTGAGGGAGAAGCCTCCATGAGGCTCCAGTTTGCTGCGGAAAAGGCAGCGGCGCGGTCTGAAAGGAAGTATATAAGCAGCCCGCAGGTGAGGTGTAACGACGGTATGACCGTTGCGGAAACCCGGGCGGCAGTGAGAGAGATCGCGGCGGTGAGCCTTAAGGGGGCGCCTGCAGAAGAACTCGCGCTCGACTTCCATATATACATGAGTGAGATGATCGATGCCGTGTGCAGCGAGATCCGCATGCATTATGGAGTTAGCAAAGTCTGTCTGACCGGAGGTGTGATGCAGAATATGCTTCTTCTCGGACTCACGGCTGACAGGTTGGAGAAAAAAGGATTCACGGTATATACTCACTGTATGGTTCCCGCGAACGACAGCGGGATCGCGCTCGGGCAGGCATATCACATATCGTGATGATTTATAGTATAAGACTGAAAAAGGATTGGCGATCATAGGAGAAAACCATGGATGAAAGAATAACGCTCGCTCACGGGGCAGGCGGCAGAAAAACTTCTGAGCTGATAGAAAAACTGTTTAAAAAACACCTCGGAAATCCCGATATGACTGCTGATGACGCGGCTGTGCTGGCGCTTAAAAGCAGCAGGATAGCCGTGTCCACGGACGGATTCATCGTTTCGCCTTCGTTCTTTCCGGGCGGAAACATAGGGAAGCTCTCGGTTTGCGGCACGGTGAACGACCTTGCGTGCATGGGCGCGGAGCCTTTGTATCTGACGGTAGCAGCAGTGATAGAGGAAGGTTTCCCGGTAGCGGATCTCGAGAAAATAGTCGAATCTATGGGGAAAACTGCCGATGAAGCGGGTGTGCATATAGTGTGCGGCGACACCAAGGTCGCGGGAAAAGGCCAGGTAGACGGTATTTTCATTACGACGACAGGCATTGGGCTCATGCCGGAAGGAGAGTATCCCGCAGGAAACAAAGCTGCCCCAGGCGATGCGGTTATTGTCACCGGCGATGTGGGAAGACACGGTGCGGCGATACTTCTCGCGAGGGATGAATTCGGCATCGAAGCTGACATTACGAGTGACTGCGCACCGCTTGCGGGACTTGTAAAAGCAGCAGTATCCGCCGGTGGTGACGATATACATGTTATCAGGGACGCGACGAGAGGCGGCGTAGGCACCGTGCTTCACGAGATAGCAGCTCAGAGCGGCGTGGGAATCACAATTGAGCGAACAAAGATCCCTGTCGACCCTGCGGTCAGAACAGTGACGGAGATGCTGGGGCTTGAGTCTTTGTATCTGGCTTGTGAAGGCCGGATGGTAATATTCTGCGGGGCGCCGGCTGCCGAAGCAGTGCTGACTGCAATCCGCGCAACAAAGTATGGCGAAGGCGCGGCGGTCATCGGAAAAGTTACAGGCAGCCGCGTAGGAAAAGTTGTAGTTAAAACGAAAATAGGCGGGGAGACGCTTCTGCCCGCGCCATCAGGAGAACTTCTTCCAAGAATCTGTTAATGCATCGGAGGTATAACCGTTACGGTCAATTGATGATTGATGATAGGCCCAAACTGTTATATACTTATTAAGTGGTCAAAAAATCGACAATCAAAGCATCGGAGGTAATATGGCAAATATCCATGAATCTGTTTTTATCGCTGACGGGGCGATTGTAAAGGGAAATGTCACTATAGGTGAGGATTCTTCAGTTTGGTACAACGCTGTAGTCAGGATCGAGAAATCCGAAATCATCATAGGTAAGAGAACGAATATCCAGGATTGCTGTGTTATCCATGGCGACGAAGATTTCCCGGTATACATCGGTGACAATGTCACGGTAGGACACACGGCTATAATCCACGGATGCACGATCAAAAGCAATACTCTCATCGGAATGGGCGCGGTCGTGCTGAACGGAGCAGTAATCGGCGAAAACTGCGTAGTAGGGGCGGGAGCCCTTGTAACAGAGGGAACGATTATTCCGGACGGTTCTCTGGTTCTCGGAAGCCCGGCAAAAGTAAAACGTCAGGTAGTTCAGAAAGACCTGGATCTTATCAATGACAGCGCAGACGTATATGTAAAAGAAGCAAAAGAGGAGATGGAACAGAAATGAAAGAGTACACACCGGTAAAAGAAGGAAAGGTCCGTGAAATCTACGAGGCAGACGGAAAAATGATCCTGGTCGCAACAGACCGCATCTCTGCTTTTGACCACATTCTGAAAAACGCAGTCGTGAACAAGGGTAAGATCCTCACCCAGATGTCAAAGTTCTGGTTCGATTTCACAGAGGATATCATGCCGAATGATGTCATCTCGACAGATGTGAACGATATGCCGGAATTCTTCAGAAATGAGAGATTCGAAGGCCGCACCACGATGTGCAAAAAACTCGAGATGCTTCCGATCGAATGCATCGTCAGAGGATATATCACAGGTTCCGGATGGGCAGGATACCAGAAGACCGGAGAAGTCTGCGGCATCAAACTGCCTGAAGGACTCCAGGAATCCGAAAAACTCCCTGAGCCGATCTATACGCCCAGCACAAAGGCAGAGCTCGGTGATCACGATGAGAACATTTCATTCGAGAGAAGTATCGAGGTTCTTGAGAAGATCTATCCTGAAAGAGGACGTGAGTACGCCGAGAAACTCAGAGACTATACAATCGCTGTTTACAAGAAGTGTGCTGCATACGCTCTCGAGCGCGGCATCATAATCGCGGACACCAAGTTCGAATTCGGACTTGACGAGAATGGGGAAGTCGTGATCGGTGACGAAATGCTCACGCCGGACAGCTCACGTTTCTGGCCGCTCGATGGATATGAGAAAGGCAAATCACAGCCTTCATACGACAAGCAGTATGTAAGAGACTGGCTCATCGCCAACCCAGACAGCGATTACAAACTTCCTGACGAAGTCATCGCCAAGACGATAGAAAAATACGAAGAAGCCTTTGAGCGCCTGACCGGCAAAAAGTTTGTCGGCTGATGATTGCTGATGGTTATCGCGTCTGATAAACTCATGCGCGGTATATATAAAAGACAGAAAACTGCCGGGTCATCAGCCCGGCTTTTTTGCGGAATAATTGATTTGGAATGATATAAAACCCTATGAATGGGTGGATGCTGAAAGGAGACATCATTAGTTTAGGCATTATTAGGAGAAAAAGGCTGGCTGCCTGTGTGGTGGCTGTTTCGTTCGCTGCAGCGGCTGTTCTTACGGGATGCGGCGCAGCAAGCGGTTCAGGTTCATCCGGCGCGGGCATCGGCGAAAAGTATCTTCCGGTCTCGATAACATATGTTGAGAACGGCGATGAAGAGAATAAAATCGTAAGCAGCTATACATACGATGAGCACGGTTATCCTGTCAAGCGCGATCACGAAGAACACGGGACTATGCTGACTGATACATATGAGAACCAGTATCGTGAAGATGGGACTCTATCAGAAGTCAAGTTGACAAAGTCATATTATGCAGACGATCCAGCCGAGACCGGTACGATCAAAATATCTGAGACATACGACGAGAACGGCTGGCTTGCAGTAAGAGAGGAAAGCGGGTGGACCACCAAAGAGACACGCGATGACAAAGGCCGCATCGATTCGCGTACACTCTGCCCTGACGGGAGTGAGCAGTACATGACTGTCTATGACTATAGCTATAAGGACTCTGATGAGGACGGTGTATCAATGACAGCAGAAGTAAACGCGACTTCATATGATGGGGGAAAAGCCGGAGAACCTGCAGCCAACAGGACAGTGTTATTCAACGATGACGGCCTCTTTAAGAGCATGGTTTTTGTAGAGATAGACGCGATACCGCAGTGGGATTTCGATTACGAGATGAATGACGGGCTGGTAACTAAAGCCGTTATGCATTATGAGGATTTTGAGACTTACGAGTACAGATTCGAATATGATACGTCGATTCCGGAAACAAAGGTATCTGCCGAGCGTTACGCTGATTTCATGAACAGATTATACGGATTGGATTGATCAGGGACAATAGCTGCAGTATCTTAATGAGACGATAAAAAGTAACTAAAAAGCCCCGGTGCCTTTAGGCGCCAGGGCTTTGTCTTTTTTGTGTGATCTTAACGTGAGAGTCCGAATGCTTCTAATCAGCCGATCTCAGGCATCCAGTAATCTCTTCCGTAAATATCGGTCAGGCGGTAAAGGATCTTGACTTTGCCTTCGCCGACATTCGTGTTGGTGATTGTGTAGTCATCAGGATTTTCAACTTTCCATGTATCACCAAGCTTGTAACTGTCTTTATATGTTCCGTCCTCCATGTAGTAGTCGCAGAGGAACGTGACTTTGTCGCCGCTTTCGAGACCGGTGAGCGTCTTTCCGAGAGTCTCGGTGACATCGGCAGCGTAATCGTAAGATATACCGGCGATGTATCCGTTCTCGTTGTCCTGGTCGAATACCAGGAACATGAGCGCACGCTGTTTATTCAGTTTGATCGGAACATATCCCGTAATCGTATAC
>JAFOKI010000210.1 GCA_017419895.1 Eubacterium sp.
TCGCCAAACAGCAGGCCGAACTTGATCTTGGCATCGACGACGAAGCGCACCCGATGGACCTCGACTTTGTCAACGCGCTGGAAGTCGGCATGCCCCCGACAGGCGGCCTCGGCATCGGAGTTGACCGCGTGATAATGCTCATTACCAATGCGCAGAGCATTCGCGATGTGATACTCTTCCCGACGATGAAGCCGGAGCGAGTAGCAAGAGACACCGGGGTGTCTCCTGCGAGCGCAGGCAAATCCAGCGAAGCGACGGTTTCGACCGATGCACAGATCGGAGAATCCGGAGCGGAGTCGGAGAAGCCGGAGGGAGGCGCAAAAACTGCCGGGGCAGAGCCGGAGAAGCAGGAGTTTAAGCTCGATATGAGCAAGGTTGCAATAGAGCCTTTGTTCGAGGATCAGGTCGATTTCGAAACGTTCAGCAAATCTGACTTCAGAGCAGTAAAGGTAAAAGACTGCGTTGCTGTGCCCAAGAGCAAGAAGCTCCTTCAGTTCACATTGGACGACGGAACCGGTAACGACAGGACGATCCTTTCGGGAATACATGCGTTCTATGAGCCGGAGCAGCTGATTGGCAAGACCTGCATAGCGATCACCAATCTTCCGCCGCGCAAGATGATGGGAATCGAATCCTGCGGAATGCTGCTCAGTGCGCTGAACCAGTATGACGGAGAAGAGATGCTGACACTCCTGATCGTGGACGACAATATTCCGGCAGGAGCAAAGCTGTATTAGTATTATATAAAAGTAACTATCAAAAGAACCCTTTCTATGGCGAAAGGGTTCTTTTATGTTGTTTATTCAGGAAATGTAAGTTGTTGAATCGGTACGCAGAGCGTGCTACTATATAGTCAATACAACATGGGGAATGGCGTATCTGAAAAAGGCGCTTAAATATAACAATACCGGTAACAAAAAAGAATCATACGCAGAGAGGAAAAATAATATGACATATTCAATTATCGGTATATTGGCTGCGATCCTGCTGCTTATCACCAACCGGGAGCTGTTCTGGTACAGGGGAAACAAAGAACTGACGAAAACGCAGATCGACTATCGCCGTTTTCTTCTGGGGATAATGGCATACCTGATCACCGATATGCTGTGGGGGATTCTGGAGTCGCATAAGCTGACAACGATACTTTATGCCGATACGGCGGTACATTTTATCGCTATGGCTGCCGCGGTCATGTTGTGGACACGGTATGTGATCACATATTTGGGAGAGAAAAACGCATTTGGAACATTTCTCTACTGGGCGGGGAGACTTTTCCTTATTTTTGAAGTGGTTGTCGTTGTAATCAACTTCTTTAAGCCTATTCTGTTCTGGTTCGATGAAAACGGTGCGTACAATGCCGGTGCCGCGCGCTATGTAACGCTTGCGATCCAGATTCTGCTTTTCTTCCTGACTTCTGTCTACACACTGTGGATCACCGCAAAGACTGAAGGTGCAATGAGACGGCGTCACCTGACCGTCGGACTGTTTGGGATCGTTATGGGTCTTTGCATTGCCGTACAGGTATTTTATCCACTGCTTCCGTTTTACGCAGTAGGTTATCTGCTGGGCACCTCACTTCTGCACAGCTTTGTGCTTGAGGATGAAAAGGAAGAGTATCGCAAAGACCTGGAAGAGGCTTACGCCCGCGAAAAAATACAGAAAAAGGAACTGGCTGAGAACAGAGAAACGCTGAAGGACGCGCTTGCCTCGGCGGAAAACGCAAACCGGGCGAAGACTGCGTTCCTTTCCAATATGAGCCACGAGATCCGCACGCCGATGAATGCTATCATCGGGCTCAACAACATCGCCATGAACGATCCTACCGCGAGCGATAAAGTGAAAGAATACCTTGAAAAGATCGGCGACTCCGCACAGCATCTGCTCGGAATTATCAATGACATTCTGGATATGAGCCGCATCGAATCCGGGCGCATGACGATCCGGCAGGAGGAGTTTTCGTTTTCAAAAGGCCTGGAACAGGTCAACACGATGATCAGCGGTCAGTGCAGAGACAAAGGCCTGGACTATGACTGCCGGATCAAAGGGCATGTTGATGATTACTATGTCGGCGACATCATGAAGATCAAGCAGGTACTTATCAACATCCTGAGCAATGCCGTCAAGTTTACTCCTGAAGGAGGTACAGTACGATTTGAGATCGAGGAGGGGCCGCGGTTTGACCGGAAAGCGACGCTGAAGTTTGTGATCAGCGACAACGGCATCGGCATGAGCAAGGAGTTCCTGCCTCATATATTTGAAGCCTTCAGCCAGGAGGACTCTTCGTCCACAAGCCGCTATGGAAGCACCGGTCTTGGCATGCCGATCACAAAGAGCATTGTGGAGTTAATGAATGGTCAAATCGATGTTGTGAGTGAAAAGGGAAAAGGTACTGTTTTCACGGTGACGGTGACGCTCGGCGAATCTGACCGTAAAAACGCCGGGATAGAAGAGGGAGATCTGAATCCGCATGAGCTGAGCGTTCTTGTGATCGATGACGACCGTGTAGCTCTCGAACACGCGGAGATCGTTCTGGGACAGATCGGCATCGGCTGTGAGACGGCGGAATCAGGCTGGGAAGGCATAGACAAAGTCAGGATCAGGCATGGGCGCATGGAGGATTACGATCTCATCCTGATTGACTGGCGTATGCCTGAAATAGACGGTGTGGAAACAGCCAGGCAGATCCGGTCCATTGTGGGCAGCGATACGCCCATCATTATTCTCACGTCGTTCAACTGGGACGACATCGCGGATGAAGCGGTGGCAGCCGGTGTGGATACCTTTGTAGCCAAGCCTCTGTTTGCCGGGAGCGTGATGGACGAATTCAGGGAGGCGTTCCGGCGTAAAAACAAACTGCTGGAGAAGAAGACTGCCGACCTGAAAGGGAAACGTGTGCTTTTGGCAGAAGATGTGGTCGTCAACGCGGAAATCATCATGATGGTGCTGGCTATGCGGGAGATGGAAGCCGACATTGCGGAAAACGGGAGAATCGCCGTGGAATTGTTTAAGGATCATGAGCCCGGGTATTATGACGCGATACTCATGGATATGCGCATGCCTGAGATGGACGGACTGGAAGCCACGCGGCAGATCCGTTCCATGGACAGACCGGACGCGAAGACCGTGCCCATCATCGCGCTGACCGCCAATGCTTTTGACGAGGACGTCCAGCGCAGCATGCAGGCCGGACTGAATGCGCATCTGAGCAAACCGGTAGAGCCGGAGGCTTTGTTCGAAACTCTTGAAACGCTGATTCAGTAAGTATAACCCGGGTACATAAAGCGAGCCATCAGAATGATCATGAACACACGCGAAGAACTTATCAGAATGAAAGAAGATTCGGGGATGAGCTGGAGGCGGTTCGCCGAATACTTTGACATTCCCTACCGGACTATGCAGGACTGGCAGCTGGGCAACCGCCGTATGCCGGATTATCTCCTGCAGCTTATGCTCTACAAGGTCGAGGTGGAAAACCTTGCAGCCCGGGATGAAAACCGGCACACTCTTAATGTGGGGAAATGACTGAAATGAAGGTAATGGAATAATCTTGCCGGAGGCTGTCCATAGAGGCAGCCTCTTTTTGTGCCGGAAAGACGGCGTCAAACCGGGCTGCTGTCCGGGGGTATAACAAAGAAAGATATTGCATAAATTTGTATATTTGTGAAAAAACGATATAATTCTAAATATGTAATGCTTTTGAAAAGTTGGGAGCCGGAAATGAAGACTAAACATTCAATTAAAACCAACAGCATCATCGTGCTTGCGCTGACTCTGATGATGATTTGGGCGTACAGCGCTGTTACCATGCCCGTCAGCGCCGACTCGCTCGGCGTGACGACGCATACGAAAACAGAGATAATAAACTATCTGAAGAGCAATGGAGTTTCAATAAGCGATCCGTCTGAATTCTCGGTGGAACCGGTCAAGAACTCGGTGAAGGGTGAGCTTACGACTGCGACCAAGAACTCTGCGCTTAAGATGCTGAATAATGTCAGATACATAGCGGGACTCAATACAGTGTCGCTTGATTCGACCATGGGCGGAAAAGCACAGGCTGCGGCTTTCTCGAACTTTGTCATAAACTCGCTTACGCATTATCCCGGCACTACGGACGGTAATCCGAATGGCCCCGAAAGACCTAAGCCCGACGGGATGTCGGATACGGACTGGGAAGACGGGAAAGAAGGCGCGAGAAAATCAAATCTCGCATGGCGTTCGGGTAACGCGAGTCTGAACTACGCGATCATCGCGCAGTGGATGGGTGACAGCAACGCGAGCAATGTCGCAAGGGTAGGTCACAGACGCTGGTGTCTCAATCCGGCAATGGCCAAGACCGGATTTGGAATGGCAGGCACATACACGGCCATGTGGTCATTCGACGAAAGCGGCAGCGGAACACAGAACAAAGTCGCCTGGCCGGCAAGATACATGCCTATCGAATACTTTGGAAACACCGATGCTTGGTGTTTCTGCACAGGCGATACATCCATTACCGATATTTCCAATGTGGCGGTCACGCTGACCAGGCGCGCGGCCAGCCCTTCCGGTTCGGGAAGCTGGAGCTTTTCGACATCTAATTCCTATACCGCATCAGGCGATGGAGAGTATTTCGGAGTCAACATCAATAACCCTTATCAGGGATACAGCGGACAGGCAGGGCCGTATGTCATATTCAGACCGGCTAACATCACATATAAACCGGGCGACATATTTGACGTCAGGATCACCGGGCTCGGCTCGCAGACCATTACTTATTCAGTGGAGTTCTTCAACGGATTCCCCGTTGAATCGGTCGGTTTTGACGAAAGCACTTATTATGTCAGCAGTTATAAGTATTTGTACCCTGCGACGGTCCCGAGTGACGCTTCGGACTTTGAAATGATATGGGAAAGCTCCGATCCGAGCGTCGCCACGGTCGACGCCAACGGAAAAGTTACGGCTGTAACACCCGGGGCTCAAACGACGATCACAGTGACTATCCCGGGCAAATACACATCGACCGGCGCAGCCAAGTCTGCAAGCTGCACAGTTTATGTCCCGAAAAGTGTTTTTGACGGTGAAGGCATAACCCGCAGGATCACTAATCCTGAGTACAGCGGCGCTAACGAGAAGCCTGACATCGTCATAAAAGACGGGGATTATGTTCTTGTTGAAGGCGTGGACTATACCGTTTCGCTGCCTGAAGAGACTGTAGAACCCGGAACAAGATATACCGTATGGATCTACGGGAAGGGCAGATACTGCCACAATGTGGGCATGTACTTTTATGTGGACAAAAGGGATCTGGACAACTGCGACATAACGATTTCACCTGAAAACTACACATACAATGGAACGCTCAGGAAGCCGTCCGTCACCGTTAAGAACGGCAGCCTTACATTGGCCGAAGGAACAGACTATACGCTCACAAATAACGGCGGAACGAACGCGGGCAGCTACAATGTAAGAATCACCGCGCCGGACAGCAGTACGTATTACACGGGTACCGTGAACAAAACGTTTACGATCTCGCCGAAGGTTTTGACGGCTGCAATGGTAACAAACGATCAGCCGGAGTTCGTGTACACCGGAAGTCAGGTCACACCGGCTGTCACGGTACGTGACGGAAGTAAGATACTGGCTAAGGGTGTGGACTATGAGTTGACCGCCGATACCGCTGTCAGCCGTGGAAGCTACGGGTACACAGTTACCGGAAAAGGTAATTACAGCGGAAGTATCGAAGGCAGCTTTACCGTGGTTCCCGCAGCGCTCACGGATAGCAATGTCACGCTTTCAGAGAACAGTATCGAGTACACCGGTTCCGCCGCGGCTCCGCGGGAGACCGTAGTATTCAATGGCAAGACTCTTACAAAGGGCACCGATTATAATGTCACAGCCGATGCTGCTGTAAACTGCGGGGAATACACATTGACAGTAACCGGAAGAGGCGGGCAGGACGCGTCGTGCAACTTCACGGGCACCGTGACAAAGACTTTCACGATCACCGAAAAACCGCTTAAAGCCGCTATGATAAAACTCGATGCAAGCAGCTTTGTTTACAAAGCCGCCGTGCAGAAACCCGCGGTCACAGTCATGGACGGTGCCAAAACCCTCACACAGGGCACCGATTACACGCTGGTAAATAACGGCGGCAGAAACGCAGGAACGTACACTGTACAGGTTACTGCCGCGGCAGGCGGCAACTATTCGGGAACGGTCTCAGCCGAGTACACGATCGGGCCGAAAGCGCTGACAAACGATATGATAGCGCGTATACCTGACAGAACATATGACGGGAAGGATTTCACACCCGATCTCAGCGTCACGTTCAGCGGCGAGAATGTCACATTCGATACAGTAAATGACGGCAAAGGAAGGAACGCAGGCACATACACTGCGGAAATCAGGGGAAAGGGCAACTATACCGGAAATGCGTCAGCGGATTATGCGATCCTGCCCATGGATATCGGAGCGGCGGGCGTAAGCTTTGCCGGCATAACAGCTGAGTACACAGGAAGCGCCGTAACCCCCGCATTCGACATAACCGAGCCGACAGGCACGATCACAGAAAGTGACTACACCGCGGCATATGCGGATGGTGCGTACGGGATCGATGCCGGCACATATGATGTAGTGATCACCGGAAAGGGCAATTTCACAGGAACCAGGATCGAATCGTTCACCGTGACCGCGAAAGACATCGCGGACGCTGACATCAAAGCGTCCGATATTACGGATCAGGTATATACGGGAAGCGCGATCGAGCCGGAATTCACTCTCACATACGGAAGCAGAACGCTGGAAAGCTCCGACTACATGTTTGAGTACGAGGACAATACAGAGGTTGGCTCCGCGAGCGTCCTGATAACCGGGACCGGAAACTTTACGGGAAGCAGAACGCTGAATTTCAATATCATCAGCCAGAAACAGGCTGACGACGCGAAAGAGGCGGAGATCACGCAGGAGATCGATAGCTATGCTAAAGAGAACGGTATAAGTCAGGATACTCTGAATATTACCGATGCGGTCATAACAACAGGCAACACAGACTCCGATCTTAAGGGTTCTGCGTTTGGTCTTCTCAAGGCGTACGCGTCCAAGAACACCAAGAACTCGATCACCCTTAAATGGAACAAAGTCCCGAATGCCGACGGTTATGTCATCTACGGCAACAAGTGCGGCAAAGGCAACAAATGCGTAAAACTCGCGACACTTGCCGCGGGCAAGACCAAGTTCACTCAGAAAAAGCTTAAAAAGGGCACATATTACAAATACGTCATTATCGCGTTCAAGAACATCAGAGGCAGGATGGTGACGGTATCGGCGACACCGACAATACACTCCGTCACTTTAGGAGGCAAATACGGGGTAGCCAAGTCTGTCAAAATAACCAAGACCGGTACCGCAAAAGGCAAGAAGGCGCTTAAAGTCACGCTCAAGAAGGGCAAGAAAGCCGCAGTCAAGGCTGCAGAGGTGAAAGCGGGAAAGACGATCAAGCGCCATCGTAAACTCGCTTATGAATCTTCGGATCCGGCTGTCGCGACTGTGACCAAGAAAGGTGTGATCAAAGCGGTCGGAAAGGGCAAATGCGTGATATATGTATACGCGCAGAATGGCGTTAGCAAGGCGATAAAGATCACAGTCAAATAGGCCTGAATTTGCTGCCGGAATCACCGGGAGCATGTGCTTAGAGAAGGGCGATATATTATACAGCAAAAAAGAGAGACGCAGTCCAAATTACAGTGGACTGCGGCTTTTTCTTATACATTTACGCGGTGGAGGAAGAGAAAACTGACGTCATCACGGGAACTGACGGAGAGGACACATATGCCGCGGCAGTCAGCGGGGACGCTGAATCGGGCTTTGTTGTGACGAATACACACACTCCGGTTCAGGATCCGGATGACCCGACTCCCGATGACCCCGACGAGCCTGACGACCCGGATGACCCGACTCCCGACGATCCGGAACCGGCTGCGACTTTCGCGATCACTTATGACGCGAATGGCGGAACGTTTGAGAACGGCGCGAAGATCATAATGGAAACGCATCCGGCCGGAGCTGTCATTACGATCCCCGGGGCGCCGGCAAGAAAAGGCTATACTTTCCTGTACTGGAA
>JAFOKI010000211.1 GCA_017419895.1 Eubacterium sp.
ACAAATTCAAGTCCGCAAAGAAGAAATATACTATTTACACGACCAACTCGCTTCTCGGCAGGGACGGGAATTTCGGGATGAAGACCGGTACTGAGGATATCGCGGGCTACTGCAACGCAGCCGCATATATGGTCAACGGACGGAAATATGTGATCGTCATCACCGGCGCCAAAACCCATCCGGCCAGGTGGGACATCACGGAAGACCTGAGAGATTACATCGACTGGTATCTTGGGACGGGAGGAAAATGATCAGGCTGCATGCCGCGCGGGGACCGCGCGGTTTTTTATTTGAGCATATACCGCAAAACCCTGTAGCGATACCCGATATATATGATAGAATAAAAATGTAAACAGTCTTTTTGTTTAGGAGGGCAAAAATGAAAAGATACTTTAACATCAAACGCACCATTATGGTGACGGCTGCTGCACTCATTCTGGTGCTCGCGGCAACACTGGCCGTTTTCGCGGCCGGCAATATGTCGCACAACATCTCGCTTAAGACGGATTTCAGCAGCAAAACCTTTTACCGTACCGCAGTCAACGGCAAAGGCGATGACTCCCCGCTTTTCAGGTACATGGCAAAGAACCCATGGAAAAGCGAATACATGATGACATCCGTCGAGCTCAGAAGCGCAGTCGACGGCAAGGTCGTACAGACAACAGATTTCCTCGACAAGATCGCGCCGAAGAGCCAGGTGGAATTCGCCGATTATCTGGTCCTGTGCAACAGCGAAACACCGGCAGGAACATATGATTTCGTTGTCGTTGCGCGTCAGTCCGACAAAGACGGAAATCTCATCGCGAACGGTGAAACATTTACCTCTGATGCCCAGCGCTTCACAGTGAAAAACCTTAAATCACCGACCTCGCTCAAAGCCAAGGCCGGCAAGAAAAAGGTAACCCTCACATTCAAGAAAGTCGCCGGCGCGACCAAGTATTACGTCTATCGTTCGGCCAAGAAGACCAAGGGCTTTAAGAAGATCGGCAAGACTACAACAACAAAATATGTCGACAAGAAAGCTAAAAAGGGCAAAAGATACTACTACAAAGTAGCCGCCGTACGCGACTATGTGTTGGAACCCGTTCTTATAGACGGTGTTTCCAAGAAGGCCTTCTTCATCGGCAAGTATTCCAAGACGATCAGATGCAAGAAAGTGAAATAGTTCACGCGTCATAACAAAGCTTTGCTTTCGCAAGCCCCGCGCCTCCCGCGCGGGGCTTTGTTGAATTAATTGACATTGACGAGATCAGAACTGTTGCAGTTAATAACTTGGATATATAATATATATGTAAAAGCATTTTGTGAATTCCCAATACGTCCAATGGGGGTATCAATATGAAAAAGCATTTTTCAATGTTCGCTGTCGTTATTATGGTCCTGATGATCGCTGTGACCGCTGCGGGGTGCGGCAGCAAGAACGAAAAAGAAGCTCCATCTTCAGCATCAGGCTCAGCTGCCTCCGCAAGCGTTGAAGCCGCTTCATCCGCTGAAGCACCTGCTCCGCCGGAAGATTTCTCCGGACTTACCGACGGCACCGTCATCGGTAAGAGAGTATTCATCCATGACAGCAACGTAGCGTTCTTCGGATACGAGAATCTTCTCTGTTCAGCTTTGTTCCAGGAAGGCAGCCTGTCTGAGTTCGTGATAGAAGGCGGCCTCACCGGAGACATATACGCGCTAGCTGTTTACGGTAACGATCTCTATGTGTCAGCAAGTGACGGATTCTTCAAATACAGTCTGGATATGTTCAGCGGCAGCGGCGCCGCAAAACCCGTCATACTCATGTCGGATCATCTGTCCGAGTTCAATCAGTTCCAGATCCGCGACAATACGATATATTTCATCGGCGGCGACACACTCTACAGTCTTTCGACCGAAGGTGGGAGCATTGTTCCGATAGCGACTGAGGCGGCCGATTTCGAAGTCACGTCAAAAGGAATCTACTACACTAAACGCGACGGCAGCCTGAGGCTTTATGAGATCGACACGCAGAATGACAACAAACTCACCGAACTCGCTCCTGCAGTCCCCTTCTGCATCGGGGGCGGGAATCTCTATTACCGGGTTTCCTCCGATCTCATGGCATATTCGATCGCTGAAAACAAATCTGCCAAGATCGACACCGCGTCCACACCGGAAGAGAACACTTTCGTATGGACAGACGGCCCATCAGTCCTTTATCAGGGCATGAATTCCCAGTACAGACTCATCACCGGGGACGGCGAGAAAAAGATCGCGGAAGATAACGATTATCCGTTAACAAAAGCCTGGGGCTTTGTTTACGGTCATTATCTCGCAAGCCTTGGCGGGACTTACGAGCATCTGCAAGTCATCGACATGGCAAACGGTGTCGTGAGGAATTACAACCTGACAAATGAACTGGCGTCCCAGCTCAGCCAGATCAACCAGCAGGGCGGCTCGTCGGGAGGCTCTTCCTCCGGCCAATCCGGGTCGTCCGGCAGCAGTTCATCAGGCGCTTTTGACATCTGCGCGGGACTCGACATGCAGGAAAGCGGTTCTGCCACTTACATTTACGGCAACGATTTCCTTCTGATCATGCCCAGCGGCAATGACTGGGAACTCGTGCAGAATTCCAAGACATCCTTCTCCATCAATTATCTGCCGTCAAAGAACGCGGGATACGGCGGGCTTCTTGTCGCTATCGAGGCTTATGACCCCGCTGACAAGTCATACGAGCAGCTTCCGAGCTACAGCGTCGCCGGCAAAGGTCGAAACGTCAACAAAGTCTTCGTGGCAGTGTTCCCGACTGACGTCCAGTTCGATCCGGGTGATAAAACACAGTCCTCGAGATACAATGAACTTTTTAAATACCTTCAGAAGATCGGCGAAGGCGCTGTCAACAGCCCGTTCCAGACCGCAGACAGTGATTGATACAATTATACGATTATGACCCATCCTGATAAAAACAACATAATTATCGAAACCGAACGCCTGCTGCTGCGGCCATTCAATGAAGACGATTTCGACATCATCTACCGTCTCTACGGTGATGCCGAAGTCTTGAAGTACTCGCCGTTTACCGCAATGGATACTCTGCAGGCGCAGGCCCATCTCGACAAAGTGGTCGGCTACTGGAAGTGCGATCCCGTGACCGACATGGAGTTTGCGGTGATCCTGAAGGCTCCGGAAACTGACGGTCCGGCAGTTGATGACCCTATAGCTGTAACTCCGGAAACTGACGGTCCGGCAGCTGCAGCTTTGGATAAAGGCCGCAAGATCGGGCGCGCGCATATCCACATCGAACCCGAAGACTCGGCAGCCATGATCGGCTGGTTTCTCGCGCAGGAGCACTGGGGAAAAGGCTACGCGACAGAGATCGGAAGAAGGATCCTGGAGTATTGTTTCATTACACTCGGGCTCCATAGGATTTACGGGCTTTGTAATCCCGGAAATACAGGCAGCAGGATAGTTATGTCGCGGCTAGGCATGCGCGAGGAGGCTTTGCTGAAAAACAAATGCCCGTACCCCAAGCTCGGACCTGATCACTATGAGGATGAGATGATTTACGCGATTCTGAAGGATGAATGGCTGTGTGCAGAGAGCTGTGCACATGTAGATCCGGTCAAGTTATAGAAAAAGGCCTTTTCTCAAATTGAGAAAAGGCCTTTGCTTACAGTTTGCCCTGCGCTGCAGGGCACTTTGTTTTACATAGACGTCTTACAGATATTCCCCCGGAACTTCAAGCACCATGTCAGACAATGGGAATGTCGCGCACGGATGGATGAAACCATACTTTTTGTCTGCCCAACGGCGGCCGTCATTTTCTTCCGGCATATAGTACTCACCGGCAACCAGCCTGCTCCTGCACCAGCCGCATTCGCCGCTCCTGCAGCGGGACGGGGCTTTGATCCCGGCTCTCTCGAGAGCAACAAGGACCGGCTCATTTGCGGAAGCGTCAATC
>JAFOKI010000212.1 GCA_017419895.1 Eubacterium sp.
ACGATAGGCGATCTCGCGGCAGCCGACGATCACGCGCTCGCAGGGCTTCTTGGCAAACAGGGCCCACTCCTCGCGAAATACGCGAGAGGAGAAGACGACAGTCCCGTGCGCATCTACGGTGAGCCTGAAAAGGTCAAATCTGTCGGAAACGGCACGACTTTCAGCCGTGACCTTGTGACAGATGAAGAGATCCGGTCAGCGGTCACCCAATTGGCCGACCGTGTTTCCGGAAGACTCAGAAAACACGGCGTTAAAGCGGGCGGCGTGAAGGTCGACATCAAAGATCCGTCATTCAAGACCATATCGCGCCAGATGCAGCTGACCCGCCCAGCGGACAGCACTGCCGAAATAAAAGCCGCGGCGCTCGGACTCATCAAAAAATCATGGCCTGCCGGCGCGCCGATCAGGCTGATAACGATAACAGGCATCTCGCTCGTGGACGCTGGCGACACATTTGCCGAACAATTATCGTTCTTCGTAGACGCGCCTGCTGAAGCGCGCGTGCACGTCGACAGCACGGTCGATGCGATCCGCGAGAAATTCGGGGATGACGCGATCGGCTTTGTGGAAGAATAGCCTATTGTTGCCATTTTCTTGGCCTTGAAGCCGGCATGCCGATTCGCGCATGATATGATATAATAGTTTTATAATAAGCTTGATATTGGAGGACATATAAATGAAACGAATACTTATCGTTATTCTTTGCCTTGTTTTGACAATGGCAACCGCCGTCTCTCTCTCGGCATGCGGCTCGGGAAGCAATGAACCGGAGAAATCTTCCGGCGCCGAAAGCGCAGTTTCCTCTGCGGAAGTCATCGAAGATGACGAGGATGACATCGACGAAGAAGATGCGGAAGATGAAGACTCGGATATCGAAGACGACGAGGATGACGAGGACGCAGAAGATGACGATGAAGACGCTGCGTCCGACGCAGATGACGAAAAAGCCACACCCGCGGCGACTTCGGAAGACGCTGAGTGGTCCGAACTCATTGCCGAGTCCGAGGATATTGACGGTCACAAATTTGAACTGACATATAAACTGAGCCCGTGGATGCTTCTTTCCGCCAATAAAGACAAACTTGAAGAATTCTGGGATGAAGTAGGCGGTGAAAACGATCTTCCCGGTTTTGATGACTGGGGCCTAAAAGACAACGACCCCGCATTTGAACGCAAGATCAACAAAGTCAAATTCTCGCATGCCATGAATGACATGTATTACTGCATCGGAACGGTCAGCATCAAAAATCTGACCGACAACATGCCGATAACCAAATCCGACAAAGCAAGCGCACCGCTCTATTTCGTGCTGAATATATCGCCTGAGACAGGCACACCTAAAGTATCCAAGGCAGATGCGATTTTCAGGTTCTACCGCCCTAAAAACGTGATAGAAGACAGTTTCTCGCTGGAGACCGAGATCAAGATGTCGAAAGACGCTTACGGTCCGCTGCCGTTCATAATCATGGTTCCTGAAGTCCTGTATGAGGATCATCCGGAAGGTGTGAATCTCGATAGTGTCCTCAAGTCATACTTTAAATACGACGGAGGCCAGGGCAGATTCCAGGTAAGCACCATCGACAAAGACGGTAAACTCAATGGTCCCGTGTATTCAGAATAAGCCTGAATTAAAAAAGGCTGCCGCATCCATGCTAATGCGGCAGCCCCTTTTTTTATGCGTTTTCTTTTTCTTTTCGTATCTTCTCAAGCAGTTTATTGAGTTCTTCCGTACTTACATTACAGGACGAACAGCTCCCGCTGCAGCTTCCTCCGCACTGGGAACAAGGCTTTCCGTTTAGTTCAGCCCTGAGTTCTTTTATAGTTGCCCGTCCGGCAAAGAACACCACAATGAGAAGTACAGTTATAACGATTATATGTCCGAGTATCGGATTCATTTGTTCCCCTTTTTATTGCGGACCGCCAAATGGATCTCGGCGGTCCGCTTTGTGACAGTGTGAGCGGTACAACAGTCCGCACAAATATTACTCTTGGCTTAAATCAATTTGCCGCCGCTGCGTCTACCGATGTGAGCGTAGCAACCGTATTGTCGGCTTTGTAGCCTTTGCGGACAATGAGATAGACCAGACCGCCGATAAGCACGAATCCAAGCACGGATCCCAGTCCAAAGCTTACTGTGCCGGTGAACAGTCCACCCACGTTATATACGATGAACGCAAGAACATATGCCCAGAGTGTCATGTAACCTATCGCTGCCCATGTCCATTTTGCGTTGTTCATCTCTCGTTTGATCGCGCCTATAGCCGCGAAGCACGGAGCACAGAGCAGGTTGAATACCATGAACGCGAATCCCGCGATCGGGGTGTAGTCATTCCTGACTCTCGCCCAGATACCTTCACCGTTTTCACCGAGCTCTTCTGCCTCATCATCGAAGTTGTAAAGCACACCGAACGTCGCTACAACTTCTTCCTTGGCGACAAGTCCGGTAACTGTAGCCACAGTCGGTTTCCATGTGCCGAATCCAAGCGGCTTGAATACTATAGATACAGCGTTTCCAACACCCGCGAGAAGCGACGCATCCATAGAATTGACTTCTTCTACCGGAATGTCTCTCTTGGCCGCGAGATCCGAGATGTACTGTTCTGTTGCTATCGTCTCATCCTCAAACAGATCGTCGACCATTCCGAACTGACCGTTTACTGTACCGAAACTCGACAGGAACCAGATGATGATCGTTGAAATAACGATGACTGTTCCCGCGCGTTTGATGAATGACCAGCCGCGTTCCCATGTGGCTCTCAGTACGTTTCCGACGGAAGGAACATGATAAGCAGGCAGCTCCATAACGAACGGAGCAGGTTCGCCCGCGAAAGCTTTGAATTTTTTAAGAATGATACCGGAGAGAATTATCGAACCGATACCGATGAAATATGCAGATACCGCTACCCACGGGGATTCGCCGAAAATCGCGCCTGCGATAAGGCCTATGATCGGCAGCTTCGCACCGCACGGCATGAATGTCGTCGTCATTACCGTGAGTTTTCTGTCACGGTCATTCTCGATCGTACGGGAAGCCATGACTCCCGGGATTCCGCAGCCCGTCGCCACGAGGCACGGGATGAAGCTTTTTCCGGAGAGTCCGAACTGGCGGAAGATACGGTCCATTACGAACGCGACACGCGACATGTAACCGATGTCCTCAAGAATCGCGAGGAGCAGGAAAAGCACGAGCATCTGCGGTACGAAGCCGAGTACCGCGCCTACACCGGCTACGATACCATCCTGGATGAGACCGTACAGCCACGTGCCTTCCGCGATTCCGAGGAACCCCAGGATCGAATCGAACAGACTCGGCACCCATTCGCCGAAGATGACATCGTTCGCGAAATCCGTACCCGCGGTACCGATGGATATCTTCCATCCGCCCATCGCTATAGCGTAAACAACAAACATGATCACCGCAAAAATCGGAAGACCGAGCACGCGGTTAGTGATTATCCTGTCGATTTTATCAGAAGCTGAGAGCTCGCCTTTCGCAAGTCCTTTTCTGACTGTATTCGATGTGACATCCGAGATGTAATTATAGCGTTCGTTTGTGATGATGCTCTCGGAGTCGTCGTCCATGGC
>JAFOKI010000025.1 GCA_017419895.1 Eubacterium sp.
AAGAAGAATACTTAAGCGAGCAGGCTTTTTTGAACGGCAAAGCTTGGAGGTTTTCACTCGATTCCAGCATGCAGTACTGGCAGGATGTAGAATTATATGCATTGTGGCATGAAAAGATCAAGAACGTGGAAATCACGGTCACCCCGCCTGTCTGCGGTACTTCAACGGTAGGACAGGAAATCGAATGGGAATGGACACAGACGAACAGGCCTCAGTTTTCTGTAAATGACGATCAGAAATATGAGGCTCCGGAAGATGGTTTTTGGCTCAACGCATCTTCTTTTGAAGAGGTCGATGCGATCTCAGACGAAGGAGGCAGCCCGCTTCTTAGCTGTACATTTGGTGGAGGAAACAAATATAACGCAGGATTGTTTCTGCAAGCCAAATGGGGATACTGCTTTGACAGGAACACAACAACATTTACGGTGAATGGCGGAACAGTTATTGACAATATATACCACAGGTACTCTAGCGGTGCCTGGGATTATCAGATAGAAATCCTTACGGCAGTCGCTGTGGAACATAACTGGAATAACGGCACTGTAACAAAAGAGCCCACTGTAAGTGAAGAAGGTATCAGAGAATACAAATGCAGTGGCTGCGGTGATGTCAGGACTGAGACCATCCCGAAACTGGTACCGTCCATCCAGACGATCGGGAACTGCCATTGGGGGATACAATCCAGTGTAAGCTTTGACCGCAACGTGGAAGGTGCGCATCACTACAGTGTTCAGGTATCATATCATAACGGAGATCAGGTCATATATTCAGAAACAGCAAATCAAAGCACCTGGTTATCCTTTACGAACCAGCACGGCGCGGGCATATACGGATTCACGGTAAAGGCCTACGACGAAGCCGGCAACTTGATAGCAGAGGGCAGCTGTGATCCAACACCTCTATACAATGTGCAGTGCAGATTTACGACGCTGGACGATGACGGCAATCCGGTCAGTGTAACTGCCCGCGGGAATCTCTGGCAGGTGATCGACAGCCAATATGCGGGCGGGATATCCGTGAGCAACGGATCTCACTTTTTGGTTCCGGCTGGCGATTACAGGCTCAGCATTGATACCAGTACTCTGCCGGGCAGCAGCGGCTATTACTGTCAGGATATACGTATCATAAATGATGGAAATCAGGCGAATCCAATCATTTCGAACGATTATTCCATCGATTTCACCGCAGGTGATTCATTAACGATCGAAGTAAACGTCCGAAAGACCAGTGAGCGTGTACCGATCAATCTGGTCCTGGGTGAGAAAGGCTCGCCTTACGCCTCCGCTATCCGCGACAGTATTAACGCGCTGGATCCTTCCGCGCACGCTGCAGTCAGCATTAACGGGAAAGCTGTCGGATGGCTTGTTCTTAAATCCATGACCTTCGGTGACCTTCAGGATATGCTTTACAGAGTCGCATCACGTGTAGACGGTCTGGATGAAAATGCCGCGCTGCAGGGGATCGGGCTGAAGCCGGTCGAACAATGCAAGAGCTGGGCGGACTGCTATCCGGAGAACCCGTATCAGAGCCGTGTTTCTGCCGGGCAGAGCTTCTATTGTCTCTGGTTCAATCCGGCCGCGTCTGTATCGGCCGATCTGACTGCCGCAGCACCGGTCTGCGGGACATCGGTCACCTACTACAACGCCCAGGTCAAGATCTTATCCGAAAAGCTGGTAAACTGCGAGATCCAGACGATGCTCTGGTTCGAGAATGAGCGTCTGTATCCATATTCAGGCACGATCGAAGGCGGCAGCCCCTACAGACTGGGCATCAATATCCGGCCGGTATTTGGCCAGTATTTTGATGATAACACCAAGTTCAGTGTCAAAGTGAACGGAACGGCCGCGAGCATGAATGACGAAGCTGAGGAAGGCAAGTTATTCCTGGCTTCGTTCACGGCTGACCATGCATGGGATGCAGGCACGGTTACAAAAGCAGCGACAGCGGCCGCGGACGGGGAGAAAAAGTTCACCTGCACGATTTGCGGCAAGACCAGGACGGAAAAGATTCCCAAGACCGCATCAAAAGGCGAAGACGGAACCGCATTTGGGAAAGGCGCATCCCTGGAAGTCGCTGAAGCCGCGATCATTGGTCTCACGAATGATAAAGATCCCGTCGGGGCTAAATTCGGCATACTCCAGCTCAAGGCAGCCAAGACGACCAAGAACAGCATCAAACTGACATGGAAGAAGGCATCCGGTGCCAAGAAATATATCATTTACGCGAATGCGTGCGGCAAAGGCAAGAAATATCAGAAACTGATGACCTCTGCCAAAACTTCCGCCACGATCAAAAAGGTCGCGGGAGCCAAGCTCAAGAAAGGTACCTACTATAAATTCATGATGGTCGCAGTCGATGCTTCAAACAAAGTCATATCGACATCCACAGTAGTCCACGCTGCGACAGCGGGCGGTAAAGTCGGAAACCCGACAAAGATCACGACCAAGGCCAAGAAGAACAAAGTAACGGTAAAGGTCAAGAAGACGTTTAAACTCGCAGCCAAGCAAGCTGGCAAGAAGATCAAAAAGCATCGCGCCGTCAGTTATGAGACATCGAACGCGGCGATTGCGGTCGTGAGCAAGAAAGGCGTGATCAAGGGACTCAAGAAGGGCAAATGCTTTGTTTACGTTTACGCACAGAACGGCGCAGCTCAAAAGATAAATGTGACAGTAAAGTGAGTCGGACAAATGACAGTAAAAACGAAAACCGGAAGCAGTACTCGTATGAATCTGCAGGAAAACCTGCGAAAAAGTAAAATGATGAAGCGGGTGACATTCGAGCTCAAAGTCAAATAAGCTAACGCGTAATACAGAAGCAGAAGGGTATGCAAGTTCGCATACCCTTTTTGCATTAATTCTAAAAAACTTCAAAAAAGGCGTGAAAAAAGGCGAAAAAGCCTTCGGAACATGTTTGCCGTGACGCTTTATATGACGGTTCGCAGGCTATTATCTAATTGTAAAAACGAACTGACAGACAGCCCGGAAACAAAGGAGCCGGGCAAACAGAGAAAGATCCGGAGGTAAACAAAATGATGACCACGACGACGAACAGAAAACACTTCGCAAGAATAATCGCCATGATCACGATAATCTTCGCAATAGCGGCTTTCGGATCGGCCTCCCACGCAGCCAAGACAGTAAAATCGAACGTAAACGCTTCCATGCTCGCGGCAGGCAAGCAGTTCACACTCACCGATATGCCCTACAACGGCGCGTACAGCATCATCAAAACATACAACGGCAAAACAGTCACACCGAGCGGCGTACAGAACTTCGCCTTCACACCCGACGGTAAATACATCATGAACGCGAGCGTCTGCAGGATCTCCGGCAAAGAGCACGTGCTCCTGACAAGATGCCTCCTCCCGGAAACAAGAAACGCATCGGCTTCGGCGCTCTGCGTAGACGCGACAGTCCTCTACGGATACGCTCATCCGGAAGTGCTCTCCATCACACAGCCCAACAAAGCAGTCGAATCCTACGACCTGTGGGTATGCTCCAAACCCGGAAAAGGATACATGGGACGCGAGATCACAAGACTCACCTACCAGGTAGGCGCGAACGGCAAAGGCAGAATAACGAAAGCAGTCACGATCACAGGCTTCAAAAAGGCTAACGTGGTAGACGGAAAATCCTCCACATTCAAAGGCAAGAAGGCACCGGTAAGCGTGACGACAAGCATAGACACAGCAAGCAACCAGATCATGTTCAGACTGAGAATGCCCTCCGGCTACGGAGTAGTGTACGTCTCCTACGACTTCAACAACATCAACAACAAACTGAACGCGCTCCCGAACGGCGGGAAATTCAACATAGCGAAAGCGAGAAACTGGCAGCGCGCCCACATCCGCTGCAGCATCAGACCCTGCGACTCCCTCCAGAGCTTCGAAGTGATCGGCAACAAACTGTACCTCTGCGGCGGCCACTTCAACAAAGGCGCCCAGATCTACGAGATCCCCTTCAAATTCGAAACAGCAGGCAAAGCTACAGAGCAGTTCCGCGACACGAAAAACATCAGCAGGATCATCAACATCACACCGGAACTTAAGGTCGACGGCAAAACATTCAGGAACAACGCGCTCGAGATCGAAGGAATGAAGGTCTTCAGAAACGCCTCCGGCAGAGTCGATTACTACATCAACTTCATCGCTAAGGGAACGGGCCTCAGAAGCACGATCGGCATCCACAAGTTCACATTCTAAACAAGACGATAGATACATCCACGAAAACAAAGGAGGAAACATAAGGAAAGGAAAAAGACAGATCAGTTACTAAACATAAGCATATGAGGAAAACAGCAAGGAGGTAAACTAGAGATAGAAGCGACCGCGAAAACAAAAACAGAGCGGATCCGGTAAAGCCGGATCCGCTATTTATTTGCACTGCGGGAGCCTTTGTACTATTAGGGAAATAAGAATCCCAAATAGCGAAAAAACTGTTTTTTATCAAACCTTCCTTTGTCGGAATGGCACTAATATACAGAAGGTAAAAACAAATCGGACACTATGGGAGGTATTATTATGTTACAGATAACCAGAGCAGCAAGGAGCGTTGCCGCAGGTGTACTCGCGGTAATGGTCGCAGTCACAGCCTGCCCGGTTTCAGCATTCGCGGATAGGGACTACGAGGCAGCGTACAATCGGGCAAAAACCGTCTACGAGCAGAAGCAGGCTGAAACAGCAACCGCGTACAGTGCATGGCAGGCTGCTCTCACAAAAAGCGACAGACTTAAAACAGAATACGATAAAGCTAAAGCTGCAGCAGTTGCCGCTCAGAACTCGATTGACTCCGCGCACCTGGAGGTCGATAGAAGACATAGAATTCTTGATTATGCTGCGAGAAATGCCATGAATGATCTTTCTGTTCAGGCATATACTGCGGAATGTTCAAAAAACGCCGGTCCGGATAAAATCAAAGAAATGGCTGACACAAACACGCGGATCGCAAACCTCAGTCAAAGCAAAACTTCAAACAAAGACTACAGCAAGCTTATGATGCCCGCCAAAAGCGTATCTTCCTGCCATTATGGTGTTACCCTCTCATCGGCTGGGACTGATGACACTGACTCGGTAAACTGGTATCAGTATTGTGTTTACATGGGTGAAAGCTACGACAGACTGATGCTCACGCTTGAATACTTTGATGAAAACAACCGGTTCAGAAAAAAGTACGAAAGTTTTATGCGAAGCGATGAGATGAGAGAAAACGGAATGGGGTACAGCGAGATCAGGCCTTTGGCCAGAGTGGATGTGCTTGTATCACCATATCTTATGGTCCAGGCAGCAACCAATGCCCCATGGAACAGAGGCGGACACCACGCCTTAGCCTACCATGGTTATCCGGGTTCCAGCGCAGCCCAGAACTTAGCATCCACGTGGGGTGATGTGGATGCGTTTGCAAACGGGAAATACACTTTTCCAAGCAAGGATCCTTTCCATGGACTCTTTTATGCTGAAGAAATTGAATTCAAAAAAAATGGCTGGGACAGTAGCGGGATCGGTCACTATCTGAACATACTGGGCAATAATACCCACGGTGGGATGGCGTGTACTTACGGCGGAACATCGGTTTTTGAACAGGATTTCATATACAGCAACAAAGCAACAGGATACACGGTCAGCCAGTACCGCAGCATGATCAATAATCGCGTCAGCAGCGAACTTTCCGCTTACAATAATGCGGCGAACGCATATGAACAGGCTGTCACAGACGCTGAAACCGCTAAAGACAACTCTGATGCGGCATTTGATACATACTGGGACGCAAAGTATGACGCGGATGGCGCTGAAACAACTTATAAAAACGCCGTAACCGC
>JAFOKI010000213.1 GCA_017419895.1 Eubacterium sp.
GGGAAAGGTAAATGAGCTTTCACTTGGCGCGGTAATGACCATGGAAGGGAGCGACAAGCGGATCGCGGAGACTATTGTAACTACCTCAGGCTCGGAAAAGGTAAAAGTGCTTACGATGGATTCCATGCAGTCCGTCACGGAGAATGACATTGAAGCTGGCGCGGCATACCTGTCGATAATGGAGGATAATTTGAAGATCATGGAAGAGGCGCTTCGGTGATCGATGAGAGCAACGAATACGGTAGACATCTGTTGGACGGATCTTTGTAAAATTGGTTAATGAGTCGTAATTATAAATGATCAAAAGTTGTACGGAGCAGCTTTGTTTAGATATATACAAGACAGAGTTTCTAATGATATACTTAAATAAGATAATGATTTAGGAAGAGAATTGAGTAGAGCAGGTGTTGTTCTGATTGCAGCGGCCTGATTTGTGAAAAAAGCGAAAGCAGCTTAGTAAAAGGAGGAGTAAGCATGGGTGTCGTATACGATCTTTTGAAAGACTATAAAATCCCGAGGATGGTAAAGATCCATCAGAAATTCGATACTGATCATATCGCTCCGGAAGACATTCCGTCCGTGATAAGAGCTAAACTCGAGAGACCGGAAATTGCCGAGAAATTCAAACCTGGCATGGAGATCGCTATTACGGTCGGAAGCCGTGGTATCAGCAATACGGCGCTCGTGGTCAAGAGCACAGCAGACTGGCTGAAAGAACGAGGATGCACGCCTTTCGTGGTTCCTGCGATGGGAAGTCACGGAAACGCGACTGCTGAGGGACAGGAGAGAGTCGTTCGTGATTACGGCTGCGTTCCCGAGTACACGGGCTGCGAGATCCGCTCATCTATGGAAACCGTATATATAGGCGATACTGAAACGGGACGCCCGGTATATTTTGACAAGAATGCATACAATGCGGACGGAGTTATCGTGCTTAACCGCATCAAGGCACACACGGATTTCAGAGGACCGTATGAGTCAGGTCTTATGAAGATGCTGACGATCGGTCTCGGAAAACAGTACGGTGCACAGTGTGCTCACGCCGACGGTTTCGGAGAGATGCATAAATACGTTCCGGAATATGGAAAAGCTATGCTTAAGCACGCTCCGATAGCATGCGGTATCGGTCTTACCGAGAACGCTTACGAGGAAACGCGCACGATCGACATACTCACGCCGCAGGAGATCATCGATCTCGAGCCGGGTATACTTGCGGAGTCCAAGAAGTACATGGCCAGGATACTGTGGGATTCATGTGATATCCTGATCGTTGATGAGATGGGTAAGAACTACAGCGGAGCCGGTATGGATCCGAACGTTACGGGAAGATTCCAGGTTCCTTACGCGAGCGGCGGTATTGAATGCAAACGACTGATGGTGCTTGACCTGAGTGAGGAGAGTCACGGAAATGCTTGCGGAGTCGGTATGGCAGACGTAACCACGCGCAGGCTTTATGACAAGTTCGACATGGAAGCAACATATCCCAACTGCATCACCAATACTGTAGTTGAAGGTATGAGAATTCCGGTAGTTATGGAAAGCGATAAGCTCGCGCTCCAGTGCTGCATCAGGACTGCCGTCCAGATCGACAATGACGCTCCGCGCATCATCCGAATCCCGGATACGCTGCACCTGAGCGATATATGGATCTCAGAAGCTCTGCTTCCGGAAGCACTTGCGAATCCGAACATCGATGTGCTCGGGGAACCGGAAGAAATGGTATTCGACGAGAACGGCAACTTGTTTTAACAATAGAAAGGACAGCTTATGATCAACGGACTGCACATTGACGACAAAGATACCGTTGTCACACTCGCTGCGGAAGCCCATCCCGGTGACACGGTGGTATATGTGGAAGAGGGGGTAGAGAAGACAGTTGAGGTTTTGTCGGATATACCTATTTACCACAAAATGGCTGTAAAAGCCGTGCCGAAAGGCGGAAGAGTAATTAAATACGGGGAGCTGATCGCGATAGCGGCAGAGGATATCGTGCCGGGTCAGCATGTCCATACGCATAATACTGAAGAGCCGGAAAGGGGATAACGATATGACTGGATTTTACGGATACAGACGTTCTCAGGGAAGACCCGGCATCAGGAATTACGTGTTGGTACTCCCTACAAGTGTTTGCGCGTCTGACGTTGCGAACATCATAGCAAATCAGGTGGATGGAGCTGTGAGCCTTCACAACCAGGTGGGATGCTCACAGGTTACATCTGACCTTGAGATGACATTCGATTTCGAAGTCGGATTCGCTGCCAACCCGAATGTTTACGCTGTCGTTCTCGTTTCGCTGGGCTGTGAAGGCTGCCAGTGCGACGAGGTCGCGAAACGTATAGCGGCGGTCACGGACAAACCGGTCGAAAAGGTCATAATACAGGAAGCGGGCGGCACTTTGAGAGCTGTCGAACAGGGCGTGCGTTATGCCAAACAGTTCGCTGCAGAAGCTGCCATGATGCAGAAAGAGTTGTTCCCGATCACTGAGCTTCTTCTCGCGACTGAGTGCGGCGGTTCCGACCCGACATCAGGTCTCGCCGCGAATGTTGTCATCGGTGCGCTTTCCGACAGGATAATCGACGAAGGCGCAGCAACGATCCTTTCCGAGACTCCCGAGTTCATCGGCGGCGAGCATCTTCTCGCTGAGCGCGCGGTGACACCTGAAGTCGGAGAGAAAGTGCTGGATATTGTACACCGCTACGAGGCTTACGTAAAGCGCACGAGCGGTGAGGATATCAGAAGCGGAAACCCGACACCGGGCAACAAAGCAGGCGGCATCACGACTCTCGAAGAGAAATCACTCGGATGCATCCATAAGGGCGGCACGCGTCCTGTAATGGAAGTCTATGATTATGCCAAAATCATCCCGGCCGACCAGAAAGGCCTTGTGATAATGGATACTCCGGGAAATGACCCGAGCTCACTCACGGGAATGGCTGCAGGAGGCGCGCAGATCTGTGTGTTCTCGACCGGAAGAGGAACAGCTCTCGGAAACCCGATTATGCCTGTCATAAAACTCACCGGTAACTCAGGAACCTTCAAAAAGATGGAAGACAACATCGACTTCGACGCGAGCCGTTACATCAGCAGGGAAAAGACGATTGAAGAACTCAGAGATGAACTTTATGATCTCGTTCTGGAAACGATGTGCGGACGCACGACAAAATCAGAGTCTCTCGGCATTTGCGAGATCGCTGTAATGCGTACATGTAACTACGTATAGAAACATCGTTATAGACCGTATAAGCACGATTGGTTATAAAGAGACCGTCCCGGAAATGGGATGGTCTTTTTTTATGCCGAAGTGTTTCTTTTTTCAAAGCGCTGACTGCGCACTGACATTTCCTGCAGCAATGGTTGTTTTTAGCAAACACCGGTTGCAAAAAAAATCTGCGAAAAACATGAATTTATGCTCAAAATACCTCTGCCAGAGTATTATGTGACGCTTTTTATGACGGTTTGTCTTATATTATCAAAACAAAGAAAAAATAATTTTTTCGCGCAACATATTGAGCATAAATGATCACTTTATTGATGAGGCAGAGATTTCTTGAATGAAAGGAGATGGCCCAAATGAGAAAAAAATTATTAGTGTTAGCGATGTCAATCGTGATGACCATGAATACGATGCCCGTATTCGCAGCTTATGATACAGGAAGCGGCAGCCCTCCGGGTACAGACGCACCTGTAGTGGAAGAAGTTATAGAAACTGTTGATAAGGCTGTAGAAGAGAAAGCAGCAGAAGAAAGTGTAGCCGAAGAGAAAGCGGCAGAAGAGAAAGCTGCAACTCCGGCAGAAGAAAACAAGGAAGCAGACGCTCCGGCAGAAAAGACGGAAAAAGAGAGCGGAGCGGCTTTGTCCGAAGAAAAAGATAACGCAAAGTCAGAAAGCGCTGAGCAGGCAAAAACCGAAGACCAGGCAGAGGTGAAGGCAGAAGTGACTGCAGACGCCCCGAAAGAGTCTGAAACAAGCGGTAATAGCGCGCAGACACAGTCTCCCAGGGCAAAAGCGCCGGCGCTTAAAGCGGCAGCACAGAAGACGATCACGATCAACTACAGATTCTATGCGATGGA
>JAFOKI010000214.1 GCA_017419895.1 Eubacterium sp.
ACGAAATAGCCGGGTTTGCTATGAGCGCCGGGTCGAGGTTTATCTTCTTGACCGCAAGCGGGATCATGCTGCCTATGACTTTCGCAAACATCACTATGCCAATCATCGCGCAGCATACCGTGAGTGCGATGCCCGTCGGCTGACCTTCCAGAAGCGTCACTCTTGCAAAGTTGAACGCGCTGAGTATCACACCGATCACCGCTCCGACACGGACCTCTTTCCAGAGGATCCTGAACACATCGTGCGTATCGACCTCGTCAGTAGCAAGGCCGCGGATGATCAGTGTCGCGGCCTGCGAACCACAGTTTCCGCCGGTTCCCATGAGCATCGGCATGTAAGTGATGAGTACAGGTATCGCCGCGAGCGCGTCTTCAAAACTGCTGACGATCATACCGGTAAACACATAAGCCACCATCAGGATCAGGAGCCACGGCAGTCTGTTCTTGGCATGCTGGAGCACCGGAATATCGAGATATTCCCTGCCCGCGTCATCGAAGTCGATAACGCCGGCCATACGTTCGATATCCTCGGTAGCCTCGTCTTCGATAACTTCGAGGATGTCGTCTACGGTAATGATGCCTACGAGCCTGTGTTCGCTGTCGACTACCGGCATTGCCAGGAAGCCGTATTTTTTGAAGTCGTCAGATACTTCTTCCTGGTCGGCGCCAACGTATTCGCAGACATATTCTGTCCGCATTATGTCGCTTATTTTTGTATCGCCATCTGATATGACAAGCGTGCTCAGCGAGACTACACCGATCAGTTTCCACGCAACATCCCTGACATAACAGGTGTAGATCGTTTCCGCATCCATGCCTACTTCGCGGATACGCTGCATTGCCTCGGCAACAGTCCAGTCCTTTTTCAGGCTTATGAACTCCGGGGTCATCAGGCTGCCCGCGGTATTCTCGGGATAATTCAGGAACGTGTTTATCTGTTTGCGTTCGGCCTTTGGTGTTTTTTCGAGGATCTTGTTTACCAGGCTGGCCGGCAGTTCCTCGAGGATGTCGATTTTATCGTCGAAGTCAAGTTCCTGAACTATAAAAGCTGTTTCTTTTTCGGTTATCTCGCTGATGATGTCGACCTGGTCCTCAGCCGACATATACGCAAATACTTCTACCGCCACATCTTTTGGCAGCAGCCTGAAAAGGATGACCGTCATGGTCAGTTCCTTTTCGTCAGTTACTTCTTCAAGGATTTCCGCAATATCGGCAGCGTTGTATTTCAGCAGCTCGTCCCTTGCGCGGAAATATTTTTTCTCTTCCAGGAATTCGAGGATCTTTTCTGTGGATTCTTCAATAAGCAGATCCCTGTCCTGAGCTAAGCTCTCCATTGGTCTGTCCATCCTTTCCGGATCCCTTTTCCCGGATCCTTATCCGATGTCCGACCTGTCAGGAACAGTTCAGAATCACCTCGTAAGATCGCGCAGGAGAAGAAGGGATCCACTAGTTATTCGTATGCCCAAAGGGACACTACTGTCCATCCGTTCACTCTCCTTTCACATTTTTTGGATATGGTATTATTAACTGATTAATTATACATCATAATCCGCACAGTTTCAAGGCTTCACTCTGCTTGCAAGAGTGGTTTGATATGCGATATAATGTTAGAAATCAGCGGCATGCATAGATTACGGAGGTAAATGAATTGGAAAGAAAAGAATTGATTGAAAAGATCGACCGCGCCGTGGAAGAACTGTCGGATGAGCTGGTCGATTTCGCCATAAGACTCTTCAGCATACCTACACAGAATCCGCCGGGCAATAACTATCCCGAATTCGCGAAAGAGTTCGCGTCAGAGATGGAAAAGATCGGCATGGAAGTCGAATTCTGCGAAGTCCCTGAAGACAGGCTCGCCGAGCTCGTCCCGCACTGCGCGAAACTCGTCCCCGATGTGGAACCCTTCATTAAGCCCCGCATTAACATAATCGGGTACATGGGTGATAAAAATGCCCGTCCGAACATCCACTTCACAGGCCATTACGACGTGGTCCCCGAAGGAACCGGCTGGTCGACTGATCCGTACGGCTGTGAAATAAGAGACGGCAACATCTACGCAAGAGGCTCCGGCGACCAGAAAGCCGGTCTCGTTTCCGAAGTCATGGCAGCTTACGCGCTCAAAAAAGCCGGCATCAAACTCAACGGAACGATGATCTGCTCCGCTTCCGCCGATGAAGAGAGCGGCGGTCAGGCCGGAGTCGGCTACATGGTCGAACAGGGCTATCTTACAAAGGAATCGACCGACTACTGCGTCATCACAGAGTGCCTCGACTACGACAAAGTCTGCATCGGCCACCGCGGCACGCTTTGGATGGACGTCAACGTAAAAGGTATCCAGTGCCACGGAAGCCAGCCCGGAGAAGGCCTGAGCCCGATCATCTGGATCCAGAAACTCCTGAATTACATAGATCAGGACATCCGTCCGCTGATCACTGAACCGACACCACTTCCCGTAATGCCTCCGACATCGCGCTGGACCACTTTCACTCCGACAATGATCGAGTCCGGCCAGAAGGTCAACAGCGTTGCGGAAACAGGCAAAATCAGCTTCGATATCCGTCTTATCCCCGAACATTCAATCGAATGGGCCAAGAATCTCATGATCTCATGCTGCGAAAAAGTCAAGGCTGACATGCCGGGATCCGACTACAGCATCGAATACTATGAGGAAGACAATCCGACGCTCGTTCCGAGAGACCAAAAGCTCGTCGATGTATTCATGGACGGTGTGAGAGACATCACAGGAAACGAGCCGATGATCACTGTGAGTCCAGGAATGGACGACCAGAAGTATGTGGTTCAAAGAGGAAAACTCGAGAACTGCATATTATATGGACCGGGCAGACTCACTCTTGCACATAAATCCGACGAATATCAGAACATTGAAGAGATGAAAGCCTCCGCCAAGATCATGGCACTCGGCGCCTGCGACATGCTCGGTATTGTCGAGTGATCCTTAAGTCACACTCTAACAAAACAAACAGGCTGCCGCATTTATACAAATGCGGCAGCCTTTCTTATTTCTTTGTGAAACCCCAAGCCATTCATAAGAGTTCCGGCATCCCGATTGCGGCATGTCCGGGGTCTGCCAAGGTCAGGTAAAGATAAGCCTCTTCCACTGGTCTTCCAACAGCGGAAGCAAGAGCGTTCCTGTATATCTCAATCTGCACCGCGTATTTATCCCTAATGCGTTCAATTTCTTTTTCATACGGAACACGCTCATCCATATAACTGCTCTTGTAATCTATCAGTACCAGTTTGCCGTTTTCCTCAAAGAAACAGTCTATTACTCCCTGTACCGAGATTTTCTCGGTACCTGTGGAATTGACTATGATTTTCGGCATTCCGTATGTGACTTCATCTGTGGTTTCTCCAGGAGAACCCTGATCTTCATTGTTCATTATTCCGGCTATCTCCGCCAGACTCCTGACCGGCATGAGATATGTAAAAGGCTGTTCGCGGAACAGTCTGCCGCCAGCAGCGGCTGCGGCGCACCTTTTACCGAGTTCCGAATCAAAGAACCTGCTGATGTTTTCGGGATCGAGCTGCCCGGCTTCCTCGCTTTGCAGCACGCCGGTCTGTACCATCTCGTTTATCGTGTTCTCTATATACTCCAGTCCATCATTCGCGGCTTGAACGAAATCTATCTTTTCAAAAATCCGGTGGTAAAGTGTTCCCTTCTCAGCTGCAGTAAGCGTTCCGGTTTCCGCAGCGTTTCCCGATGTATGACCGCCCGGGCGTACGTGCACCTTCCATCTCACTTCCTTAAGTTTTCCCTTTTCGCTTATCGTAACAAGTCTTCCGCGGTCCTGATTGATCTCGCTGACGCTGTATTTCGATTTGAGATCATGGAGAAGCGGATACGGGTATTCGTATTCCAACCGCTCCGCGACGATCCTTCTCTGTTCAGC
>JAFOKI010000215.1 GCA_017419895.1 Eubacterium sp.
ATCTTAAAGTCTTCACGGGAGGGAATGTCGAGAACGCTTCTTTCGGAGCGACGATCTGCGCTGAGCGTACTGCGGCAGTTAAGGCCGTGACCGCCGGCTACAGGAAATTCAGAAAGATCGCGATAACCGCGACCGGAGAGGAAGCGTCTCCCTGCGGTATATGCAGGCAGTTCCTTTCGGAGTTTTCGGACAGTCTTATGGTAATAACCGGTCCGTCTGAGGATGAAATACATGAAACGAGCCTTGCGGCACTTCTGCCGGGATCGTTCAGCTTTGAGCAAGGGAAGAAGTAAGCACTGATATGGAACTTCGTAAGGCTGCGTAAAAACAGCAGAAAGGCGAATAATGAAATCGGCATTCATAGGAATAATCGGAAGACCAAACGTAGGCAAGTCGACTCTTCTCAATGCGATCCTCGGAGAGAAGGTCGCGATTGCTACAGATAAACCGCAGACGACGAGAAATTCTATCCGCGGGATATTCACTAGGCAGGAAGGCACGAACGGGCCGGACGATGAAGGTGTCCAGCTCGTTTTCATCGATACTCCGGGCATCCATAAAGGCCGTACCAAACTTGGGGAAGCCATGACGGAGACCGCGGTCAATACGCTGAAAGAGGTTGACCTTGTGCTTTTTCTTGTCGACAATCTGACCGACAGGACCAAGGCGGACAACTGGATAATGGCAATGCTTTCGGAGATCGAAACGCCCAAGATCCTGGTGATAAATAAGATAGACAAGCTCTCTCCGGAAGAATATCTTGAACTTTACAACAAGTATGACCAAACCGGGATGTTCGAGGATATCTACGGGACGTCTGCTATCGACGGGCGGAACGTGGGAGATCTTCTCAAGAGGATAGAAGAATTCGCGGAAGAAGGACCAATGTACTTTCCGGAGGATATGTTCACGGACCAGACAGAGCGGTTCCTGGTTTCCGAGGTGATCCGTGAGAAAGCTCTGTTATATCTCCAGGATGAAGTGCCGCACGGCATCGCGGTCGAGGTCGAGTCGTTCGAGGAGGATGCCAGGATCATCAGGATAGGCGCGGTCATATACTGCGAACGCAAGACACATAAAGGTATAATAATAGGCAAGCAGGGCCGCAAACTCAAGGGCATCGGGAAAGCCGCGAGGGAAGAACTTGAATCGTTCCTCGGCAAGAAGATTTTTCTTGAGCTTTGGGTAAAGGTCCGGGAGAACTGGCGCGACAGCAGGATGGCGCTCGAAGATCTCGGATATATACAGAAAGACTGACATGAAGCAGACAAAAGGGATCGTGCTGCGCCGGGTGAAGACCACAGGCGCGAGGCAGATCCTGAGCATATTCACAAGGGAATACGGAAAGGTGAGCGCAGGAGCGTATGCTTCGTCCGGTGCCAAAAACAAATCTACGGCATGGGCGGAGCCTTTTACAATGGGTGAATACCATCTGTCCGAGCGCGGCGCGCACTATAACGTCGACAAAGCCGAGACGATCCGTGTCTTTTATGATATAGGCGGAGATCTCGACAGGTTCTTCGCCGCGTCTTATGTGCTGGAGATCACGGACAGACTGCTCGTTGAGCGTATGCCTCAGCCGGAGCTTTTCGATATTCTCGCGGATTTTCTGGAGGCTGTCGAGAAGCGTAAAACAAAGTTCGATACGCTCGTCATCGCGTATGAATGCAAAGCCCTGGCGATGTCCGGGGCGCTTGCGGATCTAAGTGAGTGTGTGATGTGCGGGAGGACTGATCAACTGACTGCTTTCAGTGTCCCCGGAGGAGGAATGATTTGTTCCGATTGTGAAGATAAACTCACACAGGAAGGCTCAGATTCATTGATTTTTCACACAAATTTTGATATCATATCTACGATAAAGTTCTTAGTTGACAAACCGCTCAGATCACTTCAGGGACTTGCATTGGATGAAAGCGCGGCAACAGTCCTTCAGCGGGTGATCAGAGAGTATATGGCCTATCATCTGGACATTTCGGGTCTCAAAAGCGAGAGCATGTTCAGTGGTGGGTCCGGAATATGATTATTTAGAGGAGGTTGAGGATCATGGACATTTCACTCGAAAAGATCGAACTGGTTAAGGACAGAACCGGCGTAACTTACGCAGAAGCAAATCAGGCACTTGAAAAGGCAAACGGAAACGTCGTTGACGCAATCATTGCGATCGAGGAATCGATAGACAACGAGACTTCTCCCAGAAAACTCGAAAAGCAGGGAGAGGCAATGGTCGAGAAAATCAAAGAGATCGTTAAGCGCGGAAACGTTTCCAAGGTAGTGGTCAAGAAAGATGACGTACCGGTAGTCAATTTCCCGGTAAACGTTGGTGTGCTCGGAGCAGTTATCGCACCGTGGGGAGTAATCGCAGGCGTTCTCGCAATGATCGGCCTTAAATGTAAAGTGGAAGTCGTTAAGGATGACGGCACAGTTATCGACGTATCCGCAAAAGCCGGCGATGTGTTTGAAGATGCCAAGGCAAAGGGCGGAAAACTCGCAGGGGATCTGAAAGGCCGCGCTCCTGAAACACTCGACGGACTTAAAGAGATGGTCTCGGGCGGCTTTGATACGATCAAAGAAAAGGCACCCGGCGCATTTGACGACCTGAAGGAAAAAGCCCAGAGCGGATTCGATGCGGTAATGGACAAGGTCCCGGCTCCGATCGGTGATGCGATCGATGACCTGAAAGAGAAAGCTCAGAGCGGAATCGACGCGATCAGGGACAAAGCTCCCGACGCATTCGACGATCTGAAAGAAAAAGCCCAGAGCGGATTCGACGCCGTGAAAGAAAAGGCTCCCGATGCATTCGATGCGCTCGACGACCTGAAAGAGAAAGCTCAGAGCGGTATCGAAGCAGTAAAAGAAAAAGTCCTTCGCGGCGAAGAGAAGGCAGGCGATTTCGAAGACTGGGTAGAAGAGAGTGCCGTTAACGCCAGGGAAGAAGCTTTCGAGAAGGCTGAGGAACTCGCTGAGAAGGCAGAAGCTATGGCTGAGGAAGCAAAAGAGTATTTTGAAGAAAAAACAGAAGATAAACCGGAAGAGTAATCGCTTCAGCAGACGGTAATGACGGTTGCCGCGCCGATCAGGCGCGGCAATCTTTTTTATATGACGGATATTTGAGGTATCATACCAAAAACAAGTTGTGAAGTACTGAAATCCTTGAAAAAACAAGTGACACAGCAGATAAATAGTGGTAAACTGATATTTACGGTAAATTATTGTATACATTCAAACAGGAGTATTTATGGCAGTTGAAGTAACAATGGAAAAAATCGTGGGTCTTGCTAAGAACAGGGGCTTTGTGTTCCCGGGATCAGAGATCTACGGAGGGCTTGCCAATACCTGGGATTACGGCCCTGTGGGCGCTTTGTTCAAACAGAATGTCAAGAGCGCATGGTGGAAGAAATTCGTTCAGGAATCGAAATACAACGTCGGCCTCGACGCGGCGATCCTGATGAACCCAAGAACATGGGAAGCATCGGGTCACATTGGAAGCTTTTCAGACCCCCTCATAGATTGCAAAAAGTGTAATTCAAGATGGCGTGCGGATAAGCTCATAGAGGAGTACATCATCGAGAGCGGACAGGAACAGATAAGTGTCGACGGATGGTCTAACGAGCAGATGGAGACATATATCGCCGAGCACGGGATCAAATGCCCCGAATGCGGCGAAAGCGATTTCACAAGCATCCGCCAGTTCAACCTGATGTTCAAGACCTTCCAGGGCGTTACGGAAGACAGTACGGCTCAGATATATCTGAGACCGGAGACGGCGCAGGGCATATTTGTCAACTTCAAGAACGTTCAGCGCACGAGCCGTAAAAAACTGCCGTTTGGTATATGCCAGATCGGTAAGTCTTTCAGAAACGAGATCACTCCGGGCAACTTTACGTTCAGGACTAGAGAATTTGAACAGATGGAACTTGAATTCTTCTGCCGCCCCGGCGAGGACATGGAATGGTTCAAGTACTGGGAGAATTACTGCAGAAACTTCCTGCTGTCGCTCGGCATGAAAGAGGAGAATCTCCGCATGCGTGCTCATGAACCGGAAGAACTCTCGCACTACAGCTCAGCGACCACAGACTTTGAGTATAAGTTCCCGTTCGGCTGGGGCGAGCTCTGGGGCGTTGCGGACAGAACCAATTACGACCTGTCGCAGCACACAGAATACTCCGGTGAGCAGCTGACTGTGACCGAAGGCGAAGGAAAAGACGCAGTAACGTTTATTCCGTACTGCATCGAACCTTCCGTCGGTGTTGACAGAATGATGCTCGCGTTCCTCATCGACGCTTACGACGAGGAAGTTCTCACGGACGCGAAGGGAAGAGAAGACGTCAGAGTCGTGCTCAGACTCCATCCTGCGCTTGCTCCGTACAAAGCTGCAGTCCTCCCGCTCATGAAGAAGCTTTCCGACCAGGCTGAACCGGTCTACGAAGAACTTTCAAAGTACTTCAGTGTCGATTACGACGTAACAGGATCTATCGGTAAGAGATACCGCAGACAGGATGAGATCGGAACACCGTTCTGCATCTGCGTCGACCCCGAAACTGCGAATGACGGCTGCGTCACGATCCGTGACAGAGACACGATGGAGCAGGTGAGACTGCCGATCGCCGACGTTAGGGCGTATATCGAGGAGAGACTGGTATTCTAAGCAAATGCGGACGGCCGCGAAGCGGCTTTGTTGCCGCGTGGAACAGTGATATATCGGCTCAAAACCTTGAAATCGAGCCGTTATAGATGTATAATATCTAGTCGGTGGTATTTAGCCGCCGCAGTACGTTGACAAGTTATTTCATTAAGAGTGAAAGGTGTATTTAATGGAAAAGAAATACGTATACTCCTTCAATGAAGGATCAAAAGACATGAAAGCCATCCTCGGCGGAAAAGGCGCTAACCTTGCTGAGATGACCAAGATCGGACTTCCCGTTCCGTTCGGATTCACAGTAACGACAGAAGCATGCAACAAGTACTATGAAGACGGCGAAAAGATCGATCCGGCAGTAGTCGAGGAAATCAAAGTTAAAATGGCTGAGCTCGAAAAAGTCATGGGCAAGAAATTCGGCGACCCCACGGATCCGCTTCTCGTATCGGTTCGTTCCGGAGCTCCGATCTCCATGCCGGGAATGATGGACACGATCCTGAACCTCGGTCTCAATGACGAGACAGTCGTAGCCCTCGCTAAACTCACGAACAACGATCGTTTTGCTTATGACAGCTACAGAAGATTCATCCAGATGTTCGGTGATGTAGTTCTCCAGATCAGCAAGAAGAACTTTGATGAAGTATTCGAAGGCAAGAAAGCAGAAGTCGGCGCTGAGTTCGACGTAGACCTTACAGCTGATGACCTGAAAGACATCATTGCCAAGTATAAGGTCGTTGTTAAGAATGCTATCGGAAGAGAATTCCCGACAGAGCCGGAAGATCAGCTTATGGAAGCTGTTACAGCCGTATTCCGTTCGTGGGGCAATGACAGAGCGATCCTTTACAGAAGACTTAACGACATTCCGAACGATCTCGGTACAGCCGTAAACGTTCAGACGATGGTATTCGGTAACAAAGGTGACACATCCGGTACAGGCGTTGCGTTCACAAGAAACCCGGCTACAGGCGAGAACAAGATCTATGGTGAGTTCCTCGTAAACGCTCAGGGAGAAGACGTAGTTGCGGGTATCCGTACACCGTCCCCGATTTCCGAGATGGAAAAATCCTTCCCGGATGCTTACAAAGCTTTCACACACATTTGTGAAGTTCTTGAAAAGCATTACACAGACCTCCAGGATATGGAGTTCACAGTAGAAGAAGGCAAACTCTTCATGCTCCAGACGAGAGCAGGAAAGAGAACAGCCCAGGCTGCCGTTAAGGTTGCTGTAGACATGGTTGACGAAGGCCTTATCGACCGCAAGACAGCCGTTCTCAGAATCGAGCCGGCATTCGTCGAGCACCTCATGCACCCGAGATTCGACGAGGAAGAAGAGAAGAAAGCCGTTAAGATCGCGCACGGACTCGCAGCTTCCCCGGGAGCAGCAAGCGGCAAGATCGTATTCAATGTTGACCAGGCTGTCAGCATGAAAGAAGCCGGTGAAAAGGTAGTCCTCGTACGTATGGAAACATCACCTGAGGACCTCGCCGGAATGATGAGCGCTGAGGGTATCCTCACAGCTCGCGGCGGAGCTACATCGCACGCTGCAGTAGTTGCCCGCGGAATGGGTAAATGCTGCGTAACAGGATGCCGTGAACTCATCATCGATGAGGATGCTTCCACAGTAACAGTAGATGGCAAGACATATGGACTTGGCGATTGGATCTCCGTAAACGGTTCGAACGGAAACGTTTATGAAGGCAAGATCGACATGGTACAGCCGGACCTCTCCGGAGACTTCGGAAAGATCATGCAGTGGGCTGACGAGTTCCGCACAATGAAAGTCAGAACGAATGCAGACACACCGAGAGACGCTCAGCAGGCTGTTGAGTTCGGCGCTGAGGGTATCGGACTCTGCCGTACAGAGCACATGTTCTTCGACGATGCAAGAATACCGGTATTCCGTCAGATGATCGTAGCAAGAAGTGAAGAAGAGAGAAGAGTTGCTCTTGCAAAACTTCTTCCGTTCCAGCAGAGCGACTTTGAAGGAATCTACAGAGCAATGGGTGAGAGACCGGTCAACGTAAGACTGCTCGACCCGCCGCTGCACGAGTTCCTGCCCAAGACCGAGGAAGAAATGGAAGAACTCTCCAAGATTTCCGGTCTCACAGTAAAAGAAATCAAAGAACAGGCTGCGACACTTCACGAGTTCAACCCGATGCTCGGTCACAGAGGTCTGAGACTTGCCGTTACATATCCTGAAATCGCTGAGATGCAGACAGAAGCTATCATCAACGCTGCTCTGAACGTTTCCAAGGAACTCGGCATCGAAATCGAACCCGAGATCATGATCCCGCTGTCCGGTTCCGAGAAAGAACTTGCTAACGTAAGAGAAACAGTCGTTAAGACAGTTGAGAGAGTATTCGAAGAGAAGGGTGAAAGACTCCCGTATCTCGTAGGAACGATGATCGAGGTTCCGCGTGCTGCTCTTACAGCTGATGAGATCGCAAGACAGGCTGAGTTCTTCTCGTTCGGAACGAACGACCTTACTCAGATGACATTCGGCTTCTCGCGTGACGACACAGCAAGACTGATCGAGACATACATCGACAAGAACATCCTCGAAAACGACCCGTTCAAGACTCTTGACCAGGTTGGCGTGGGCAAACTCATGAAGATGGCTGTTGAGAATGGTAAGAAGACCCGTCCGAACATCCGCCTCGGTATCTGCGGAGAGCACGGCGGAGATCCGAAGAGTGTCGAGTTCTGCCACCAGATCGGACTCAACTACGTATCCTGCTCGCCGTTCCGTGTACCGGTAGCAAGACTGGCTGCTGCTCAGGCTGCTATCAAGGAAGAAAGAGCGAAATAATAACAGCGTCTTCCACGGCGTGCTGCGCGAGAGCATATAACAAAGCTGACTCCACAGTATCATAAAAGAAACAAAGAGAGACCTGCGGGTCTCTCTTTTTGTGTGCCGAAGTATCAGGGCGCTTGGTTACGGTTTTACCCGTTATGGCTCAGACACGATCTGCGCAGGTTCCAGCATGATCGTTTTGATCTGATCGATTTCCTGCTCTGTGATGCCTATATCAAGCATATATGCTTCGATATTGTACGAGAGCGGCATAGCCGCGTCTTTGTAAGATGCCATCTTTTTATAGAAGATATCGAACCGTTTGATTCTTTTTTTCGCGGAAGTGCTTCCTTTGTTTGATAAGTAGGTGAGTTCGTAATCCCGGTACAGATCTTTTTTCTTGACACCTAAAAGCCCATTGATCAGGAATGCCAGGGTTCCGGTGCGGTCCCTGCCGTAGGTGCAGTGAAAAACTATCGGGTAATTGTCGGGATCGGTAAATACTTTCAGAGATTTATAAACGCATTCTTTCCTGTCGTCCCTGAAAATGCTGACATAATTGGTTCCCTGGCAATTCACGTAATCGATCCGGGCAGGGGACTTGGTTCCCGCGGTGCCTTCGCCGGGTCTTCTGAGGTCCAGATCTGTTTTGATTCTCAAAGTCTTCTTGATCGTTTTACGCCCGGAAGAATTGATTTTATCCAAAGTTGCGCATCGGTAGAGCAATCCTTGCTTAACATGGGAATTATCATAAGTTTCATAACCGCCGAGGTCGCGGAAATTCGAGACACCGCTCACACGAATGATGCGTACGATATTGTTCGTTTTGAACGTGGAAATTCGGGAGCGTTTGGTTTTCTTGCCCTTTGTGCCTTGAACCTTCCAATAATACTTCTGATTTCTCAGAAGCCGCCTGATTTTAACGGAACCTTTCTTTGTTTTGTAGACTTTAGCTTTGTCAAATGAACGTGTTGTGCTGACGTACACTTTATATGAAAAACCCTTTTCGGCTTTCCATTTCAGCGTGACAGGAACCGGATTCGTTAACTCTTTTATTTTCTTATTGGAAGCAGCTGAATACTTTTTATAGTTTTTCCACCATTTCCGTACTTTCTTGTTTGTTATGTTGACAGTCTTGCCCTTAATTGGGGAAAGCAGTTTGATGGCTGCAGAGTTTTTTTGGGCAGCATAAATACTTTGACTCCCGGGTGTGAAGGGAGTCAAAACAAGAGTTGTGATGAATACCGTAATGATTGCAATGATTTTAATATGTTTCTTCATGTAAAGTTCTTAGATACCAAAAACAAGCCCGCCGAAAAGGAACGATGCGGCGTTTGCCGCAAATGTAAGCGCAAAAAGCCTGCGGGATCTCCCGGCAACTGCCGCGTAGACGGCGTATTCCGTCAGTACGACCGCCGCTTCCAAAAGTGCGATCAAAACCGGGCTCCGATATCCCGCAAGTATCAGATTGATCGTGAGATTGGTCGCGGTATTCACGGCGATCGTGAGAAGAAGGAAATACTTCTCTTTGCCGTATCCCGCGGCCGCGAAAACGATCAGTTCAATAATACATGTGAGTATGCAGCCGATGTATATCATTTATGCATGATCCAAACAGGCTGTTGGTACGCGTTTCGTCGGATCAGCGTTTTCTGCGCGATCTTATGACCAGCGCGATAACGATGACTGCAACGACTATGATGAGTATGGGAACGAGTTTGCTTGTGGCTGATTTCCCCGGATCCACTATATCAGCGAACGCAAACACTGTGGATGCGATGAGTGCTAGTACTGTGAGAATTGTGATTCTTGTACCTTTCATTTTTTGCTCCTTATATTAACCTTTAGAAATAGTTGACCGTTCAGTTATGACTATAGCGGCGAGTCCGAGCGCAAAGCAGCAGGCAGCAAGGATACCGGCGCTGCTGCCGGTAAGATGTATCAGTTTGCCTATGAGTGTACCCGGCCAAAGAGCTGAAGCCGCGAGTCCGAATGCGAATCCCGGACTGTCAGGGAATAGTTTGTAGATCAGGTATAAAGTGATCGGCATCGACAGATTGAGCATGAATTGTCCTATAAGAGAAAGCGGCATACTTCCCGCAAAGAACATGATCATGATCGATGCCGCGATCACCGATGCTGCGGCTGTCGTAAGAAGCCCGATCCGGTCCGCGATGATCCCGCCGAACGTCTTTCCGAGAAACACGGCGAGGACCATGATGCCTGCCGCGAGTGCACTCGTGTTCCATTCAAACGAGACCGCGGACCCGCCGACCGCCCTCGCGGCAACTGCTGCGAGGAGAAACGCAGCGAGCAGCGCTCTCTTTCGGTTTAAGCCTGAGGAGGCGGGTGAGGGCTTTGCAGCGTTGGTTTCAACTACAGCCC
>JAFOKI010000026.1 GCA_017419895.1 Eubacterium sp.
CTCGTTGCCCGAACACAAACGTCTCGCCGAAACGCTGGAAAAACAGATGCGACGTGACACCAATTGGAGTGTTATCAGTTGATATTGAATCCATTAAAACAAACGTAGAGACGCAAAATCTTGCGTCTCACAAAATCATGCGTCTCTACTGGTTCTATTTAAAACACGTAGAGACGCGCCATGGCACGTCTCTACAATATTGGATTTCAATAGAATTCCTGATTATTTCCGGATATCCATCTCCTTTTCCTTGCAGCTGCTGATAACTGAAAGCAGGTACTGCGGCTTGAATTCTTTTTCATTGATGCCGCAGTCCTTGATGATGTTTTTTACGAGCGTTTTCTGGTCCGTCCCGTCATATATAACAAAGTCGGGCTTGTACCCGACTCTCTCGGGATACATGTACAGAAATCTGAGACACATGGAATGGAAAGTAGTGATCCACATGTCATTCGCGACTTCGCCCACGAGATTCTCAACGCGCGTGCGCATCTCCCGTGCGGCTTTATTGGTGAAGGTGACCGCGAGGATGTTCCACGGGCTCACGCCAAGGTCGATAAGATGCGCGATCCTGTGCGTCATCGTTTTGGTCTTGCCCGATCCCGCGCCTGCGAGAAGAAGAAGAGGTCCTTCCGTATAGTTAACAGCCTGCTGCTGTTTTTTGTTCAAAGTGTCTGCCATGTTGCTCCGTTTATATCGATTATCATGCCTGAGGTTAGACTATTATTATATCATATCGGCAGGCAGCTTTGTTGGAGAAACGATCAGAACATTCCCAACGACTTGAGAAGAAGGAGCCACAGGAAAAGTGTGAAACACGATACGAGTGACGAGAACACCACGCAGCTCGCGGCGAGTTTCCCGTTTCCGCCCATGGATTCAGCCATGGTGAACGAGGATGTCGCGGTCGGCGCTCCCATGACGAGAAGCAGAGTGACAAGCTCGATCCCACGGAATCCAAGCGCTATGCATACCGGAAGACCGAGCGCCGGATATACGATGAGTTTTCCGACTGCCGCGATCATCATCTTGCCGCGCTCGTCACGGAGTTTTTTCAGATCGAGCGCTGCACCGAGGAGAATGAGCGCCATCGTGCTTGCGGCGCTGCTGAGTCCGCTGACTACCGACTCGACCGCGCCCGGGAGTTCGATCCCAAGCATAGATAAGAGGAACCCGGTGATGCAGCCGAGGATGAGAGGGTTCGTCACGACGCCTTTCAGCACCGGCATAAGTTCGAATTTCTCACCCCTGAAGGTCTCGAGAACGATGACCGCGAGCACGTTATATATAGGTATGATTATCGCGACAGCGATCGTTGCCGTCGCTGCGCCTTCGTCGCCGAAAATGTTTCGTATAACGGGGATCGCCATGATAAGGATGTTGCTCCTGAAGATCGCCTGGATGATCACGCCGCGGTCGCGGTTCTCCTTTGTCAGCCGCGGTATTACCAGCGCCGAAAGCGCGAGAGCCGCAAGCACGAGCACGACCGAAGTGACGATGAACCTTGCCCCTGCTCCCGCCCCGTCCTTTATCGAATAGATATTATAGAACATCATGAACGGGAACATGACTTTGAAGACAGTCCTGTTGACACGGCTGACCTCCGCCTGCGTCAGAAACCCGCGCCAGGTAATGAACATACCTGCCATCATCGTGAGAAATAGCGGCAGCACCGCGTTTATGCAAATTATAAAGTTACTAGCCATGGCTGCACCTCACACGAAATCTTTCGGATCGTAACCGAACGCATTGATTGCTCTTATTATATGAAGCCGCATCGCCACCCTCGCGGCCTCGGGATCCCTGAAACGGATAGCGTCCATTATGGCTTTGTGATCGAACAGAGTGCCGTCGCTTATCTGCTTGTCCTGTCCGGCTTTCAGCACGCTTTCCTGGACGCCGCTGGCGAGGGTCGGCATGATCCTGCTTAAAAGCTCGTTGTGCGCTGCCGACGCGACAGCGGAATGGAAAGCGAGCTCCTCGGACGCCCGGTCTTCCCCGGCGCGGATCTTCGCTTCCACCGCCTCTCCGGCAGCGATTATATTCTTGATTTCCTTCTCCGTAGCACGTTTTGCCGCGCGCTCCGCGGTCATGGGTTCCAGCATCAGCCGGATCTCAAGAAGATCTCTGGTTTTCGTATTCCTCGGGATGATGCCTGCGGCATCGTCACTCGCCGGGGTGATATCCTCAACGAAAGTCCCCTTCCCGCGCCTGATCGAAAGCACGCCCTGGGCTATCAGCATCTTGATCGATTCCCTGAGAGTGCTCCTACTGACGCCGAGCATTGAAGCGAGATCGGCCTCGTTCGGAAGTTTGTCTCCGATCCCGAATCTCTTCTCGACGGTTATCATATTCATAAGCCTTGCGGCAGTTGTTTCTGTAAGCAACGTGCCCATGTATCCCCCTTACGACATCCGATGTCTGCTCCATATGACTTACCTACTATATTACGGACAATATACACTAATTGCAAGGTCTTTTTGACTTTGTCCTTCTTGACATCTGATGACGCATACTGTACCCTTAATATTACAAAGCCGCTCCGCGGCGGCTTTGTCAGAAAACGTCGATAAACATTCGGATGGCGCACAGCCGGAAAGGAATAACAATGAAAAGTGATAACGTAAAGAAGGGTCTTCAGGCGACACCGAGCCGTTCGCTCTTCAGAGCGCTCGGCATGACCGACGAGGAAATGTCCAAGCCGATAATCGGTGTGGTGAACGCGTATAACGAGATCATCCCCGGACACATGAACCTCGACAAAATCACCAAGGCCGTAAAACAGGGCATCGCTCTCGCGGGCGGAGTTCCCATCGAATTCCCCGCTATCGGCGTATGCGACGGTATCGCCATGGGTCATGAAGGCATGAAATATTCTCTCGTCACGAGAGAGCTCATCGCGGACTCTACTGAGGCGATGGCAATCGCTCACCAGTTCGACGCTCTCGTCATGATACCCAACTGCGACAAGATCGTTCCGGGCATGCTGATGGCCGCGGCCAGAGTAAACGTACCGACGATATTCGTCAGCGGCGGCGCGATGCTCGCCGGAAGAGTCAAAGGCTGCAAGACCAGTCTTTCCAGCATGTTCGAGGCAGTCGGCGAATACACTGCGGGAACCCTCGACCACGACGGACTCATGGAATACGAGAACAAAGCCTGCCCGACCTGCGGTTCCTGTTCCGGCATGTTTACCGCGAACTCGATGAACTGCCTGACGGAAGCCATCGGTATGGGTCTTGAAGGAAACGGGACCATCCCTGCAGTCTACTCTGAAAGACTCGTTCTCGCCAAGCACGCCGGCATGAAGATCATGGAACTCCTCGAAAAGGATATCCGTCCGCGCGACATCATGACCTGGGACGCGCTCCAGAACGCGCTCGCAGTGGACATGGCGCTCGGATGCTCGACCAACTCCATGCTCCA
>JAFOKI010000216.1 GCA_017419895.1 Eubacterium sp.
CAGCTTCTCCCCTGTCTATTATGACGCCCGCTCTTTCGATTATTCCGTCGGGAAGCCCGAGTTTCCTGGAAATCTCGAATGCGTTGGAACGTCCCGGAGTCCCCGTGAGCAGCCTGTAAGTCGGGCTCAGGGTCTCCACATCGAATTCCATCGACGCGTTCTCCACGCCCTCCCTCGAAAGAGCGAATTTTTTAAGTTCGTTATAATGTGTGGTCGCGGCCGTATATGCCCCGCGGCTGTAGAGTTCTTCGAGTATCGCTATGCCGAGTGCCGCGCCTTCCGTCGGATCCGTTCCGGCACCAAGCTCATCTAGCAGAACGAGCGTCCTGCTGTTCGCGCGGGATACGATCTCAACGATATTCTTCATGTGCGACGAAAAAGTGGATAAGCTCTGCTCGATGCTCTGTTCATCGCCTATATCCGCGAATATGTCATCGTACACAGGTATCACACTCGTCGACGACGCCGGTATATGAAGCCCGCTCGCAGCCATCATCGAAAGAAGCCCTATGGTCTTGAGTGTCAGCGTTTTGCCGCCCGTATTCGGTCCGGTGATGATAAGTGTCCTGTAGTCTTTACCGAGCGACACCGTGACGGGTACGCATGTTTCCTTGTCCAGGAGCGGATGTCTGGCCTGCTTGAGTTCAAGCACGCCCTCTTCACTAATTATTGGCTCCTCGGCTTTCATGGCGCACGCGAGTTTCCCTTTTGCCATGTAGAAATCGAGCTTTGTCATGAGGTCCTGATTGTTCCTGATATCATGGCGGCATTCGCCGACATGCTCGGAAAGTTTGAGAAGGATCCTCGCGATCTCGTTCTCTTCTGCCAGCATGAGCTCCTTCAGGGCGTTATTCATCTCCACGATGACCTGCGGCTCCACGAACAAAGTCTGGCCGCCGCGTGACTGGTCATGCACAATCCCGGGGAATTTCTGCCTATGCTCGGCTTTCACCGGGATAACATATCTGCCGTCCCTTATGGTAACTATCGCATCCTGAAGATAATTTCTGTTCTCTGTGCCGCCGATGATCTTTTCTAGCCTTATCTTTAGATCGTCATTTTTCCTCCGGATCTCGCTCCTGATCCTTCTGAGTTCCGATGATGCGCTGTCTGCTATCTCGTCCTCTGTCAGGATACATCTGTTGATCTCGTCCTCAAGTTTCTGATGGGGAACTATTAGATCCGCGAGTTCCATTATCAATGGTATCTCTGGGATGTCGCCTTTCAGGAACGATTTGACGCGTGACGCGATCTGAAGGTCATTTTTGATCTCGAGAAGCTGCCTGGTCGTAAGCGTTCCGCCTTTTGAAGCCAGCGACACAGCTCCCGATACGTCAAAAAGACCGTCTGTGGGGAGCGGCCCTTTATGGACGATAAGGCCGACTGCTTCCGCGGTCGACCTCAAACCCATCCTGATATCATCGATATCGTCCATGGGAACTAGTGCCTCGCAGATCCTGCGGGACATTTCACATCCCGCCATTCCGCTAAGCATACCGATGATTTTATGATATTCAAGTACGTTTAGAGCTTTTTCGTTCATTCCTTAGCAAGTCAGAGTTTCCTCAGCTTGTCAAGTTCGCTCTTGAGCTGTATGTTCTCCATCTGGAGATCGAAGATAGTGTTCTCGTACTCGGAGCATTTCTTTTCGAGTTCTTTGAAATTCTCACTCTCTTCAAGTCTTTCTTTTTTAAGCTCCTCAAAAGCGTCCTTTGTCTGAAGCTGGGTCTTTTTCAATTCTTCAAGCATACCTACGTATCTCGCATTGTCACGAAGAGCCTGTTCGCTGTCCTGACGGATGCGCTCGACTTTGTCGAGTTCGTCGAAATACTCTTCCGCGATATTGAGGGAAGTGAGCGCATGTATCGCGCCTCCGGTCTGCCCGGTAAGCTTAGAGATAAGATGCGCTTTGTTGTCGACATACTCCGCGATCTTGCGAATGAGTTCCGGATCTTTATCTCCGACGATATTGTATTCCTGTCCGAAGATCCTTACTTTTATACTCTCTGCCATGTCATCACCTTTTTCCATTCAACCCGTTATATACCCTTAAAGCACCGCGCTCTACTGGTCGCGCAGCACTGCACCGAACTTGTTTCTGAGAGCTTCGACAATCTGCTGATGAGCCGCGTCAGTTTCGGCGTCAGTGAGCGTCCTGTCGCTCCTTCTGTACGTCATGCTGAACGCTACACTCTTCATTCCCGGCGGTACCGGAATTCCTCTGTAGATGTCGAACAGTTTGACATCCTCAAGGATATCGATACTCAGGTCTCTGATCGCGTCTTCCAATTCTCCGACTTCAAGACCTTCGCCTACTATTACCGCTATGTCTCTTGTGGACGCCGGATAGATCGGCGGCTTCTCATAATGGATCTCGTGATCCTCGATCTCGACTATTTTGTTGAAATCGAATTCAGCCGCATACGCTCTTTCGTCTATTTCAAAGTTTCCGAGCACGTCCGGATGGACTTCGCCCATTATACCGATCTTGATGTCCTGATTTTTACCCGCAAACACCTCAGCGCATCTTCCCGGATGGAATGTTCCGTTTCCGGTAACCGCTCTGAATTTCAGCCTGCCTATGCCAAGCATCGTCATGAGCTCTGTCACTATGCCCTTCAGCGAGAAGAAGTCTTCCTGTTCGCCGTACATTCCGATCGCAAGACCATATTTCTCGACCGGAAGTCTGCTTCCCTCTTCGCCTCTATGGAACGTGATCCCTATCTCGTAAGCCCTGACGTTCTCGTTGTTCTTGGCGTAGTTCGTCTTGAGGACTTCAAGCATGTTCGGAAGCAGCATGGTGCGCATGAATTCCGTATCGTCACCCATAGGATTCGTGATCCTGATAAGGTCGCGCTCCGGTGAATCCTTCGGAACTCCGGTGAGATCGAGAACTTTCTGGTTCGAGAACGAGAAGGTCTGCACCTCATTGAGTCCCATTCCGCTGAGCAGGTCCCTTGCCTTGGCACGCATCGTCCAGCTCTTTGAAAACTCGGGCTTGGAAGCGATCGCGGGGAGTCTCATCGGAAGATTGTCGTATCCGTACATCCTCGCTACTTCTTCAACGTAGTCGACTTCTTCAAGAAGATCCTGGCGGACTGTCGGCGGAGTGACGACCATCTCGTCGCCTTCACCTTCGACATTCATCTCAAGAGACTCGAGGATCTTCACCATCTCATCTCTTGTAAGTTCTGTACCAAGGACTTTGTTGATCCTGCTGACTCTGGCGGTCACCGTAGGAGCTGTCTCAGGCTCTTTATATACGTCTACGGCGCCGTTCAGGACTTTTCCGCAGCCGAGGATCTGTACGAGTTTGCAGAACCTGTCGGCAGCTGCCTCGCAGTTGTTCGGGTCGATGCCCTTCTCGTACCTTCCGGAGGCTTCCGTCCTCATACCGAGTCTCTTTGCCGTCATCCTTACGCTGTGTCCCACGAATGACGCAGACTCAAGAACGACGGTAGTCGTTGTTTCTTTTATATCCGAATCGAGTCCGCCCATGACACCCGCAATCGCGACAGGTTTCTCCGCATCGTTGATCATGAGCATATCGCCCGCGATAGTTCTCTCTTCTCCGTCAAGAGTTGTGAATTTCGTTCCTTCCGGAACCATGTCTACCACGATCTTGCGGCCGGCGAGCGTTTCGATATCAAACGCATGGAGCGGCTGGCCGTACTCGAGCATAACAAAGTTCGTTATGTCGACGATGTTGTTGATCGGACGCATGCCCGCCGCGATGAGTCTCTTCTGGAGCCACCACGGCGACTGCTCGATCTTTACGTCTTTGATCACACGCGCCGTGTAGCGCTTGCACATGTCAGACTTGACTTCAACGTCGATATACTCGGCAGAGTCTTCATCCGCTTTTTCAAGATCCGTCTCGGGATATCTCATCGTCGTTCCGAACGTCGCCGCCGCTTCTCTTGCCATGCCGAGCATGGACAGGCAATCCGGCCTATTCGGTGTGATCTCAAAGTCTATAACAAAGTCGTTCAATCCAAGCACTTCATCAGCGGGCTTGCCAAGTGACTCTGTCCAGTCACCGGGAAGGATCCAGATTCCATCCTTCGAAACATACGGGGCGACTTTGTCATCGAGTCCAAGTTCCTGTGGTCCGCAAAGCATGCCGTCGGATCTGACACCGCGCATTTCTCCGGCTTTGATATCGAATCCCTCAGCCTTCTTAGGCGCTCCGTGAAGAGCGGGCACATGGCTTCCGTCAAGAGCGACCGGAACAAAAGCACCGACAGCCACGTTCCCGGCGCTAGTCACTACCTGAACAGGTTCTTCCGCGCCTATATCCACGCCGCATACCAGAAGTCTGTCCGCATCCGGGTGTTTCTCCATGGAAACGACCTTACCGATCACGACACCGGAGATACCCGTTCCAATTTCTTCTATTGTTTCGATGTTCGATCCGGACATTATCATCCTGTCGCCGAATTCATGGACCGGAACATCGACATCTACATAATCTTTAATCCAGTTTACCGATAAAAGCATATTGTCGATCCCCTATTTGAACTGTTCAATGAAACGCATGTCATTTTCATACAGCAGACGGATATCGTCTATTCCGTATTTAAGCATCGCTATTCTCTCGACGCCCATTCCTACTGCAAATCCGGTGTATTTCTCGGTATCTATATCCGCGACCTGATGCACATGAGGATGTGTCATGCCGCAGCCAAGTATCTCGATCCAGCCGGAGCCTTTGCATACGCTGCAGCCTTTGCCTCCGCATTTGAAGCAGGATACGTCCATCTCAGCTGAAGGCTCTGTGAACGGGAAATGATGCGGACGGAATTTAGTCCTCGTCTCGGGTCCGAAGAGCTTCTTGGCCATGTAGTCGAGCGACCCCTTGAGATCAGCCATGGTGATACCTTCACCGATGACCATCATCTCTACCTGATTGAATGTATGGGAATGCGTCGCGTCCGGAGTGTCTCTTCTGTAGCATCTTCCGGGGAGTACGATCCTGTAGGGAAGCGGCAGTTCTTTTTCCGCCCTCACTTCACCAGAAGAAGTATGAGGCCTCAGGCAGATCTCAGGATCGAGATAGAACGTGTCCGTCACGTCTCTTGCCGGATGTGTCTCGGGAGCATTCAGCCCGTCAAACGTGTTGAATGTGGTATCGATGTCCGGGCTTTCATATACCGAATAACCGAGGTCGCGGAATATCCCGACGATCTCTTCTATCGTCTGTGTGACCGGATGTTTGACACCGTATCTTATTTCGCGTCCCGGCTCCGTGACGTCGATCTTTTCCTGTGCGAGCCTGATGTTCTTGGCCTGTTCCAGGATCTGATTCTTTTTCTCGATAAGCATCGCCTCGAACTCTGCTTTTGCGCGGTTCGCGGCTGCTCCGAATTCTTTTCTCTCTTCCGGCGCCATGTCCTTCATTCCGCGAAGGATCTCGGTAAAGCGTCCTTTCTTGCCCAGCATCTTAACACGAAGCTCTTCCGCGTCCTGCGCAGACTGAGCATCCTCTATAAGCGCTTTCGCTTCTGCCAGAAGTTCTTTAATAATACTGTCCTGCATTTCTGAAACTCCAAATCCTTTTGTTTATTTCTCCGCTCATGACTGTTGTCCGCGGATGGTTTCATACATAAGTATCCCCGCCGCGACCGCCGCGTTGAGCGACTCCATGTCATTTTTCATGGGGATATTCACTTTCAGGTCGGCGGATTCCATGATGTATTCAGAACATCCGCTGCCTTCGTTCCCGATTATGACCGCGACTTCGCCAGTGAGATCTGCTTTGTAATGAGGTATGCCATCCCTTACAGATGTCACTACCGTGCATTTCCCGGCATCCTTCATCATTGCCATCATCTCACGGTCCGATCCGGCTGTAATCACCGGAAGCCTGAAAATGGCTCCTGCTGCGGCTCTTACGGTTTTGGGCGAGAATATGTCCCCGGTTCCTTTAACCGAAACAGCGCTCGTGAATCCTGCGGACGCCGCCGTCCTGATGATCGTGCCGATGTTTCCGGGATCCTGAAGGCGGTCCAGCACAATGACGTTCCCCGCCGGAACAAAGTCCGGCTCCGCCGGTTTTCTAACGACCGCCAGTATTCCCTGGGAAGTTTCGGTATCCGTCAGTTCATCGAAAAGCTCACCCGGTACCGATACTGATATATCTGCGTGCTCAAGCACAGCTTGTGATCCCTCAAAAGCTGTGCCCGATCTGATTATTATCTTCTCGATATCAGCCGCTCCGGAAAGTGCTTCCAGGATGAGATTCTCACCTTCTATAAGGTACTTGCCTTCGCGGTCCCTGTATTTGCGCTGCCCCAGTTTTCTGACGTAACGCAGATACTTGTTGTCTCTCGATGTAATCGTTTTTATCATATAGACTGAAGCCGGCAGAATATGCCGCCGGCTTCTCGATTTCTTTTATCAGTTGTTCAGGAATGTCGGGATATCGAATTTCGAATTCTTGATATCGTCGGCAGGTCCTGCGTTCTCGAAAATCTCGTTGAGCGTCACTTCCCTGTAGTTGGGTTCGCTTGCCGGAGCGCTCTGACCGCTCTGTACGGGTTTGAACGGTGTGAAGTTTTTATCGTCTGCACCGAACCCCGTCGCGATAACCGTGAGTGTGATCTCATCATGCATCTCTTCATCTACCATCGCACCGAAGATAAGTATCGCGTCATCCGATGCCTGACTTTCGACCGCGCCGCAGATCTCGCTGACTTCCATCATGGTCAGGTCATAGCCGCCTGCGATGTAGAGGAGGATCGCCTTGGCGCCGGAGATCTTGGTCTCAAGCAGCGGGCTTTCCGTGGCGGACTGAACAGCGTCTTTTGCTCTGGTCTCGCCTTTTCCATGTCCGACACCCATGTGAGCGATACCACGGTCCGTCATTACGGATCTTACGTCCGCGAAGTCGACGTTTATGAGAGCACGCTGGGAGATAAGATCACTGATACCCTGTACGCCCTGACGGAGAATATCATCCGCCATTGCGAAAGCGTCTATCATGGTCGTATTCTTTTCGCTGTTCTCAATGAGTTTGTCATTAGGAACTATAACGAGCGAGTCAACATATTTTTTCAGGAAGCTTAAGCCTTTTTCCGCCTGATCCATACGTTTTCTTCCTTCGAAGGAAAACGGTTTGGTTACTACTCCGACGGTCAGGATGCCAAGATCTTTGGCAGCCTTGGCTATTATCGGGGCAGCGCCTGTTCCGGTTCCGCCGCCCATTCCGGCAGTGATGAATACCATATCACTTCCGTCAATCAGCGCTACGATCTCATCGAGCGTTTCCTCTGCGGAATGCTGTCCGATTTCAGGATTTCCTCCCGCTCCGAGTCCTTTTGTAAGTTTCTCACCGATCTGAACTTTTGTCTCAGCGTTGCATGCTGTGAGCGCCTGCTTATCTGTGTTGACCGCGATAAAATCAACTCCCGCGAGTTTCTCTTCTATCATGCGGTTGACAGCATTGCATCCGGCGCCGCCTACGCCGATAACTTTAAGTACCGCAGACCCTTCTTTCTGGGTTTCAAATTGCAACATCAGCTTTGCCTCCTTGTTATTACCATAATTTGTTTCATTCTATCACACAAGATATAGATTTGCACTACTAAATTTAGTGATTTTAGCCGATTTTTGGTGAAAAACTCATGAATTCGTCATCACTCAATGTGATGGTCCCACGCCTTATGTCGTCCTGTAAAAGGTTATTGACAACCTTCTGCAAATCACCTTCATCGACCGCGCGCTTCAGTTCATCCGCTCTTCCTTTGACCATAAGCATGTCTGTGATGTACGCGTTGACATTTCTGCCGTCGATTTCGATGTGTTTGAAGTAGAAATCACCGTTCTTCATGGAGGCAAGCATCTCTAGCATATGCTGAAGTGTTCTGGTCTCTTCTACCTCAACGGCCTCGCCTTTCGTCATCTTGCTTATGGTTAATCCGGTCAGCGTCGTCTGCTTGGGATCTACATTCGTCTTTCTGAGAACTATTCCGTTTACGTCAATGACGACGAACTCGTTTCCGTATACTATGCACGCGATCTGCTCACGTTCAGTCACCTTTATCTTGATCGTAGACGGAAGTCTCCGGCTGATACTTACATCCGCGAAATACGGATCCTTCATAAGATTCTCTTTCAGCCCGTCTTTGTCCGCGTAAATGAAAATATTCTTCCCGGTCTGGACGCCCGCTATATTCGCGACCTCTTCGTCCGAGTAATACATATTTCCTTCCACGACAGTTCCTTTGATGTTGAAGAACGGTGACATCATGAAAGCGATCACGCCTATCACCGCCAGCACGAACGCGCTGCCGTAGAGGAACGGGTGCTTCTTGATACGGAACCTGTGCTCTCTGTCGATGTCATGATAACCCGGGTCTTCCTCCTGAACCGAAGCGGCTTCACCCTGGGTGCCATCTCCTCCCGCGTCTTCACTGAGCACTTCTTCCATGCTCTCCGGGAGCTTACCGTCCGTTTCGAAAACTATCGTGTCGGTCTGATGCTCTTTCGCGTACAGTTCATCCTTATTTACGGTCAACGTTTCACTCGGGACCTGTACTTCTTCATTTTCCTGTTCTTCGATCAGACCTTCAATTTCTTTCTTGTCTATGACGCGTGTCTTTCTGACCGCTGCATCCGCGTTTCCCGTCTCCAGAAAAGCCTCAAAAAGATCGTCATCCGTGGCATCTCCGGCAGGCTTTTCTTCTCCATCCGGTTCGGAAAGTTCCTCGGTACCGGATTCTTTCGGCTCGTCTTCAGCATCCTGCTGTTCTTCAGGCACGTCAACAAAGCCGGCTTCGTCCGGCTTTGCCGCATCGTCACCGCCGGTCTCTTCCGGCTCTTCCTGCACTTCGGCAAAACCGTCGTCGTCCGCAGGTTCTTCCCCATACGGAACGATCACGGTCTCTTCCGGTTTATCGGAAAGGACCGCGGTCTCCTCAATGCCGTTTATCATGATCCTGATCGTTCTCTTATCGTTTTCCATTATCCTTTACGATCCCGAACACTTCGTCCACTATTTTGTCCGAAGCATTTACGGGACTCATCGCTTTAGATGCTTTTCTGATTTCTTCAAGTCTTTCAGGGCTGTCCATCAGTTCTTCCAGAAGCTCTATCGTTTTTTCGGGAGTTATATCCTTCTCCTCAATCAGTATCGCTCCGCCTCCCTCCGCTAGAGCTTTCGCGTTGTAGAACTGGTGGTTCCCGGTGACGTTCGGAGACGGTATCAGGAGCGAAGCACTTCCTGTAGCTGTTATCTCCGAGAGTGACAGTGCCCCTGCTCTGCTTATTACTATATCAGAAGCAGCCAGATATGTCTGCATCTCGTCTATATATTCATAAACATGTACGTTGTTTTCATATGTGAAGTTCTCTTTTTCAAGAGCCTCATTGAATTCTTTGTAATGATACACACCGCAGCCGAACAGGATCACAATGCGGCTGTCGCCGCTGAAGCGCTTTATGACTTCGAGCATCATGTCGTTGAACATGTCAGCTCCTTGGCTTCCGGCGAAGCAGAAAACCGCGAATTCGCCGTCCTTTATACCGAGTTTTTCTCTCGATGCTTTTCTGTCGGCTTCAAAAAACTGTTTTCTGACGGGATTCCCAGTAAGCACTATCTTCTCGGGATGCTTAAAATATGAAGCTGCGTCTTCAAATCCGAGAAGCACTTTTTCCACGTATCTTTCGAGGAATCTGTTCGCGACTCCGGGGAAAGCATTCTGCTCGTGGATGAACGACGGCGCACCGTACCTTTTTGCCGCATGGATGACCGGTACGCATACAAAACCGCCGGTGCCTATCACGGCATCCGGCTTGAACTCTTTCATGAGCTTAAGCGCCTGATTCGAACCCCTGAGTGTGGTGACCGCGGTCTTTACGATCTCCACAGGCTTTTTGATGAACCATCTCGCATCGACCATTTCGAATCTGTAGCCTTTCTGCGGGACGACATCCTTCTCGATACCGAGATCACTTCCGATATAAAGGATCTCGGAACCGGGTTCGCGTTCTTTTATCTTTTCTGCAATGGCAAGAGCAGGATATATATGGCCTCCGCTCCCTCCGCCCGTAACTATCGCTCTCATTACGCTGCGGCTTCTCCTTCCGCTTTGATGGTTTTTCGTCTTCGTCTCGGTTCTTTTAGCTGCTCGGTATCTTTCTGTGATTGCCTCGATATATTCAGCACCACACCTATGGATCCCATTATTATCCATAGTGAGTTTCCGCCATAGCTGATGAACGGAAGCGCGATACCTGTCGGAGGCATCGACGATGTCACAACCGCCACGTTCAGGACTACCTGGATCCCGATCATCATCATCGCGCCGCTTGCGAACAGCATCCCAAACTTATCCGGGGCTTTCATCGCTATCATGAGACCTCTCCAGACAAGTATTATGAACACCGCCAGCAGGATCATGATACCAATGAACCCGAGTTCCTCACCTATTATAGCAAGAATAAAGTCATTCTGCGGTTCGGGAAGATAAAGATTTTTCTGAACGCTCTTTCCTAGGCCAAGTCCCCTCAAACCGCCCGTTCCGAGAGCAAGCAGCGACTGCACTACCTGCCAGCCGTCGCCCTGAGCGTCTTTGAACGGGTCGATGAAACTTCTCATACGTACAGCCTGGTAATTGTCACTGTTTAAAATGAGTACAAGCCCGCCGATAAGTCCCGCTATCAGAAGCCACACATATCTCCACTGCATTCCGGCAATAAACATCATCGCCGCGACAATACCGCAGAGCGTAAGCGCTGTCGAAAGATTCGGCTGCACTACTATTAGTCCCGCAAAAAGCCCCGTGAGGAGCACCATAGGGACGATTCCCTTGAACAGCGATTTGATCTTCCTGATGTCCGCCGCAAAATACGCGGAAACAAAGCATATCATCGCAAATTTCGCGATCTCTCCCGGCATGATACTGATCGGCCCTATTCTGATCCATCTGGTCGCTTCGTTTACCGTCGTCCCAAGCGGGGTAAACAACGCTCCGAGCAGAAGAAGCGATATCACAAGAATAACGATCGAATATTTCCTGAACATATGATAATCGACATACGACAGAACATACATCAGAATGAATCCGATCACCGCCCAGGCTATCTGTCTCTTAAGATAGTAATACGGCGATCCGCCGTCCGAATTCAGCGAATCGTAGTAGCTAGCGCTGAATATCATCACGATACCGAATATCACGAGTATCGTAGTCAGCGCGAGCAGAAGAAAATCACACGGTTCAGCTTCTTTTATTCTTTTGAACACTTTGTCGATCATAAACTCTCGAGCCTCCAGACGCAGTCCTTGAAGTGCCTGCCTCTTTGTTCGTAATTGTCATACATGTCCCAGCTGGCACATGCCGGTGAAAGCAGCACCGAATCCCCGGGAACAGAAATCTCGAATGCCGTTTTCACACAATCGTCCATATTCCTGCATTCGATTATGTCTGTGAATCCCGCTGCCAGCGCCGCGTCCTTTATCATATAGGCGTCGCGGCCGAACAGTATCAGTTTTTTGACGGGTCCATTGAGTTTTTTCGCAAACTCTGAGAAATCCTGACCTTTTGCGTCGCCGCCCGCTATGAGTATTATATTCTCTTTGAGCGCCTTGAGCGCGATCTCCACCGCGTCCGTGTTGGTTCCCTTGGAATCGTTGTAATACCTTACTCCGTCAATTTCTGCGCAGAACTCTATCCTGTGCTCGACGCCTGTGAAGGCTTTTATTGTGTCTGTTATTACCTTCATGTCTACACCGGCCGCATAAGTTATCGCGGCTGCAGCGAGCGCGTTCTGGATATTGTGTTCGCCTATGATCTTAAGTTCGTCTTTTCTGCAGATGACTTCAGTTACACCATCCATCCTCAGAAGAAGTTCATTGCCTCTTAAGAACGCGCCGTTTTCCGGCTCCTCTTTCGTGCTGAACCACAGTATCCTTGCCTGAGCTGTCCTGACAGTCTTTCTCACGAGTTCGTCGTCGAGATTCGCGATAAGGAATCCGTCTGCTCTCTGGTTCTCGAATACTTTTGCCTTAGCCGCTGCATAGGCTTCCATCGTATGATGCCTGTTCAGGTGATCCGGGGTTATGTTGAGTATTGCAGATACTTTCGGCTTAAAATACTTGATCGTCTCGAGCTGGAAACTGCTCGTTTCGGTGACCAGCCAGTCTCCTTCTTTCGCGACTGCCGACTCTGAGATCACGGCGACCCCGATATTGCCGACAACATAAGTCTTCCTGCCGGAGTTTTTCATTATCTCCCCTACCAGCGTCGTGGTCGTTGTCTTTCCGTTGGTCCCGGTGATTGCGATGTAGTTGCCTTTTGTTATCCTGTAAGCTATCTCGAGTTCTCCGGATATCTCGGCTCCTTTGGCTTTTGCTTC
>JAFOKI010000027.1 GCA_017419895.1 Eubacterium sp.
ACAGGACCGGGCGAACAAAGGATCAAGAGCTATCCGTGGAAGTACCTGTTTTCCATGCTTTTCGTCGCCGTCTGCGTGTACATGGTCTGGCGCGACTGGCGCTCGGCAGTTCCGATGACTGCCGCACTTTGGCTGCTCCTTGAGATGTCGGCTGCTGACATCAAATACCGGATCATCCCGGATCAGTTCACGATACTTCTTGCGGTCTCCGCCATCGGATTCGTCAATTTCCATTCCGGCTGGACAGACTGCCTGCTCGGCGCTGTAGCGGGATTCGGTCTGATGGGAGCGATCGCGCTCGTTGGCAAGCTGGCATATAGGCGCATGGCAATCGGCGGTGGCGACATCAAGCTTTATGCCGGACTCGGACTTTTCACCGGAGCGGCCGGAATCCTTACTATTTTTGTTCTCGCAACTCTTTTTTCAGGCGCGCATTTCGTGTACCTTCTCGCGGCGCGCCGAATCAAGAAGACCGACACCATGCCCATGGTGCCTTATACGGCGGTCGCGGCCCTTCTCTATTTCCTGTTCCTATGGGGCAGGATCGACTTTGTTTTCTCGCTGTAGACAGCAGCGCTCCCCTGCCATTTTCCAAAAATCTTTTTTTAGTGAAAAAGCCTTTGCAATATGGTAAAATAAACTATGTATGAGATGAATTATGTTGGGTAAGTCTATCCTGCTCCGGAGGTAAGGAATGACCGGCAAAGAAAGAAGCTATCTTAAAAGCCTTGCGAATGGTATCGACCCGGTAGTCAGTATCGGAAAGTCCGGTCTGACCGACTCGGTGCTCCAGGCTATCCATACGGCGCTGACCGCACGTGAACTCGTTAAGGTAAGCATCCAGGAAGGTGTCGACCTCGATCCGAAAGAGACCTGTCATGACGTGGCAAACGAGCTTCATGCGGAATTCGTTCAGGCGATCGGGAGACGCTTTGTTCTGTACAGACCGGCGCCGGACAAATCCAAACGCAAGATAGTGCTTCCGAAATGACCATGAAAAACGTACTGCTCACCATAGAATACGACGGGACGGATTTCTGCGGCTGGCAGAAGCAGCCGAATGACCGGACCGTCCAGGGAGTGCTGGAAGCCGCGCTTTCAAAGGTGACCGGCATCGATGTCAGACTTGACGGCACGAGCAGGACCGACTCGGGGGTGCATGCTAAAGGTCAGCGGGCGACTTTTTCAGGGGAATTCGGGATACCTGTGGACAGGATCAAACAAACCGTGAACAATATCCTCTGCGGCCGCGGAATGTCGCCGGGTGAGAACGCGGATGTCAGGATCGTGGAAGCAGTCGAAGCCCCGCCGGGCTTCCACGCGAGGTTCGATTCCCGCGGAAAGAGATACCGCTACGCGATCCGTAATGCCTCGGAAATGCCGGTTTTCGACAGAAACTACAGATTCCTCGTCGAAAAACCGCTCGACACGGACGCGATGCGGAAGGCCGCGGCGTATATAGTCGGGACGCACGATTTCAGGTGTTTCCAGGCGACCGGGTCGTTCGAGCGCAAGACCACGGTCCGCACGGTGAGCGCGCTGGAGATAACGGAGTTCCCGGTTAAGCCGGACACTGCAGCAAAGACTCCAGCCGGCCGCGACATATTTATAGATATTTCAGGCGACGGATTCCTGTACAACATGGTCAGGATCATCGCCGGAACACTGATAGAAACAGGCCTCGGCAAACGCCGGCCGGAGGATATGAAAACAGTGATCGAAGGGCTGGACAGAACAGCCGCCGGATTCACTGCTCCGCCGCAGGGCCTGACACTTATGGAAGTTTTTTACGACGTATTTTGAGAGGAGCGTATCTGAAAATGCATCACTATGTAGACGAAAGGCTTTCGTGGGACGAATACTTCATGGAGATGGCGGAACTTACCGCTAAGCGTTCCACCTGTCTCAGAAGACACGTAGGCGCGGTCATCGTAAAAGACCGTCACATCATAGCTACGGGCTATAATGGGGCACCAAGAGGTATCCCCCACTGCGCCGAACAGGGTGGCTGCCTTAGAGAAAAACTCAACGTGCCTTCGGGCGAAAGACATGAGCTTTGCAGAGCGCTCCACGCCGAACAGAACGCGATCATCCAGGTCGCGACACTCGGTCACAGCGTAGAAGGCGGAACGATATATATCACTAACCAGCCCTGCAGCATCTGCGCCAAGATGATAATCAACGCCGGCATTGAGCGCATAGTCGTCAGAGGCGGATATCCCGACGAGCTCGCTGAAGAGCTCCTCGATCAGGCGGGACTGAAAGTGGTTCGTCTCGCAAAAGAAGAACCGGCAGAGAAATAACAAATGGCATCCGTAACAAAAGCATTGTCACATTTTGATAACATAACGGGACTGGTAATATTCGTTGCCTTCCTGATTGCTTTTGTTGTGTCTGTATTCCTCACACCGATAACCATGAGGATCGCCCACATAATCGGCGCGATCGACATACCCAAGGATGACCGGCGCATGCACAAGAGAGCGATCCCGCGGTTCGGCGGGCTCGCGATATACTGCGGCACCATGGTTCCGATAATCCTGTTCCTTCACGGGAGCAGCAGGATGATGACGGCCGCGCTCGGCGGCACATTCGTATATATTCTTGGCGCTTTGGACGATAAGTTCGGATTGAACGCAAAAGTCAAACTCATCGTCGAAATTCTGATCGCGCTGCTGATGTATAAAATGGGACTCAGGATCCTGTTCATAACGAATCTGTTCGGAGCGGGACACTGGAAATTCGGAACGGCGCTTTGCTGCATAGTTACAGTACTCTGGCTTGTCGGCGTTACAAATACGATCAACCTGATCGACGGCCTCGACGGGCTTGCTGCCGGAGTCGCCGCAATCGCCGCGACGAGCATTGCTTATGTCGCTTACATCCACGGCGAAATGTACGGAATGCTCATAGTCTGCGCGGCTATGATGGCGCTCGCGGGCGCGTCGCTGGGATTCCTGCCGTATAATTTCTATCCCGCCAAGACATTCATGGGCGACGGAGGATCTTTGTTCCTGGGATTCATGCTGGCATCACTCTCGGTCGTCGGCCCGCTCAAGAGATCAACGTTCATCGCGGTGATCGTCCCGGTATTCGTTCTCGGCATGCCTCTTCTCGACACCGGAATGGCCATACTGAGAAGACTCGTGAACGGCCGCCCGATAATGTCCCCGGACAAAGAACACCTGCACCATCAGTTAATGGCCAACGGTTACGGTATGACCCGTTCTGTGCTGATGCTGTACGGTATCAGCGCGACTATGGGTATGGCCGCGATACTCATAAGCCGCGAGCTTTACAAAGACGCCGCAGTGCTTGCCATGATAGCACTTCTCTACATATACGTGCTCGTGACTGATCCGAACCATAAACTTCCGCGCATAAAAGCGGTGAATATAAAGGATGATGAGGACCGGGCAGAGGCAGAGGCCCGGAAAGGCAAAGGAAATAATGGATTATAAAGATATCATGAATGTGGGCGGAAGCATATTCAACACTGTTACCGCCGCAATAGAACAGAACGACTACAGCACTCTGAGCAAAGACATCCGGCAGCAGGTCGAAAGCTTTACCGAACAGATAAAGCGCGAGCAGGATGAAAAACGCAGAGCGCAGTACGGGGCTTACAGCAATAATGCCGGTTATGGTCAGCAAAAGGAAAAAGTCACACTTTATCCTAACGGCAAGACCGCTTACGGCAACGGCTCCGCCCAGTACGGACGTCCGCAGTCCGGTACAGGCTACGCGCATACACAGCAGTCGCAGTCTGGCTACACCAATACGCAGCAGTCCCAGTCCGGCTACGCGCACACGCAGCAGTCCCAGTCCGCTTACAGCACATATTCGCAGTCGTCCACAGGCTACGGCACAAGCGGGTACGGCAGCGCTGCTTACGCCCAGGCAAGACCTTCGCAGAACACCCAGTATAATGCGAATACGAGCCAGAAGAAAAAGTCCGGAATGGGCACATTCAAGAAAAAGATCGCACCCTTCCTGGCGAACAAACCGCGCTACACCGGTTCACTAATCAAGATCGGCCTCGGCGCCATAGGATGCGTATTATTCGGATCGATCTCACTCATGTTCATACCCGAACTTATCGCGGCTTTCGATATGGCTACTTTGGCGGCGATGATCATCACCGGCTCAATCACGGCAGCCTCTGCATGGATGGTCACTTCCGGGGCGAAAGGCAAGCGTCTTGTGGATAAATTCTATAAGTACTCGCGTGCCGTCGGTGACGCAGAATATTTCTCGGTCGAAGATCTTGCCAATTACATGGATGAGACCCCTGCAGAGACCAAAAAATCACTCGAGCGCATGATGGACAAAAAACTTCTTCCGAACGGGAGATTTGACCGCAAGAAGACCACTGTCATGCTGACGAACGAAGCTTTCACCCAGTACCAGAATGCTGAATCCGCCCGCATCCAGCGCGAAAAACAGGCGGCGGCCGAGCAGGCGCAAACCGATTCGCTTTCCGATGAAACGAGAGCGATCCTGAGCGAGGGAGAAGCATACATTAGAAAAGTCCGCGAAGCGAACAACCGGATCCCCGACGAAACAATGACCGCCAAGCTCGACAGGCTCGAGCAGATCGTCAACAGGATCTTCGACCGCGTCAGAACCAATCCAGAGAACGGAGCTGACCTCAGGCGTTTCATGAACTACTATCTTCCGACCACGGAGAAGCTTTTGAACGCCTACATAGACCTCGACAAACAGCCGCAGGTCGGTGAAAATATAGCCAACACCAAAAAAGAAATCACAGAAGCTGTCGATACGATAAACAATGCGTTCGAAAACCTGCTCGACAGCCTTTTCGAAGATGTCGCATGGGACGTGTCGTCTGACATCTCTGTAATGAAGACCATGATGGAGCAGGACGGGCTCACAGAAAGACCGCTTAACGCCAAATGACGCCGGAGGCGGCTTTGACGGAACAAAGCCGGCGAATGCCGCCGCGGAGTATATATAGTTCATAAACCTTTGTTGCAATGGAGGAAATAATATGGAAGAGAAATTTGATAATGTAACGATTGCAGGTCCGGAGCTTTCATTCGAAGCCGCAGTCGACGGCAACGCCGAGGTCGTGGGAAATACCGCAGCAGCTGTCCAGATGCAGCCGATAGTCACACCTGCTCAGGAAGCCAAGCTTTCGCCGGAAGAAATCAAACAGGTCGAGGAATTCGTTGACCAGATCGACCTCAAGAATACGCAGGCAATCATGCACTATGGTGTCGGAACGCAGCAGAAAATAGCCGATTTCTCGGAGAAAGCCCTTGAAAACGTCCGTACAAAAGACATGGGCGAAGTCGGCAATATGATCGCCGGACTCGTGACAGAGCTCAAGAATTTCGACATCGACGAAAACGAAAAGGGCATCAAAGCTTTCTTCAAGAAAAAAGCCAACAGTGCCCAGGCCATGAAAGCGAAATACGCGAAAGTCGAAAACAACGTAACGGCAATCAAGAACGAACTCGAAAAGAGACAGGTCGAGCTCATGAAAGACACGGCCCTCCTCGATAAGATGTACGAACTGAACCAGAACTATTTCAAAGAGCTCACAATGTACATCATGGCCGGCCAGAGAAAACTCGAGCAGGTACGCTCGAAGGATCTTGTTGAACTCCAGAAGAAGGCTGCTGAGACAAATCTTCCGGAAGACGCCCAGGCGGCAAAGGATCTGGCATCCCAGTGCGAACGTTTCGAGAAGAAGCTTTATGACCTCGAACTCACCCGCACGGTAGCGATGCAGACAGCTCCGCAGATCAGAATGGTGCAGGCTTCCGACAACCTGATGGCAGAGAAGATCCAGTCCACGATCGTCAACACGATTCCTCTCTGGAAGAACCAGATGGTCATCGCTATGGGTATCGAGCACGCTCAGCAAGCCGCAAAAGCTCAGCAGGAAGTCACACAGATGACAAACGAACTGCTCCACAAGAACGCGGACGCGCTCAAGGAAGCGACTGTTTCCGTTGCAAGAGAGTCCGAACGCGGCATAGTCGATATCGAGACACTCCAGCACACGAACCAGCAGCTCATCAACACGCTCGACGAAGTCCTGAAGATCCAGTTCGAAGGACGCGAGAAACGCCGCGCGGCAGAAGCAGAACTTGCAAATATCGAAGGCCAGCTCAAACAGAAGCTCATCGAGGCTTCCAGAAGCTGATCTGCTGATCGCTGAGAAAAGTACAGCAGCATACTAGGGGCGTCCTGCGCGGACACGTCCGCGCAGGACTATATATTGGAGCACTTATGAACAAGATCGGTTTTGACAATGACAAATATCTCGAACTGCAGTCCCGTCACATCCGTGAACGCATAGACCAGTTCGGCGGCAAGCTTTATCTTGAATTCGGAGGGAAACTCTTCGATGACTATCACGCGTCACGCGTGCTCCCGGGATTCCAGCCGGATTCCAAGATCCGCATGCTCCGCCAGCTCGCTGACCAGACCGAGATCGTAATCGCAATCCGCGCTGAGGATATCGAGAAGAACAAAGTCCGCGGCGATATAGGCATCACATACGACATGGACCTGCTCAGACTCATCGACGCGTTCACGAACAACGGACTCTTTGTCGGGAGCGTAGTGCTTACGCAGTTCTCCGGACAGCCTTCAACGCTGGCATATGAGAAAAAACTGAAGGCTCTCGGCCTTAAAGTATACCGCCACTATATCATTCCGGGATATCCTTCCAACATCCCGATGATCGTAAGCGACGACGGTTTCGGCAAGAACGATTTCATCGAGACATCCCGCCCGCTTGTCGTCGTCACCGCTCCGGGACCCGGCAGCGGAAAGATGGCAACCTGCCTCTCACAGCTTTATCATGAAGAGAAGCGCGGAGTGAAGGCTGGATACGCAAAATTTGAGACATTCCCCATTTGGAACCTGCCGCTCAATCACCCGGTCAACCTCGCCTATGAGGCAGCGACTGCCGATCTGAACGACGTAAACATGATCGACCCGTTCCATCTCGAGGCTTACGGACAGACAGTCGTCAACTACAACCGCGACGTCGAGGTATTCCCGGTCCTGAGAGCCATGTTCGAGAAGATTTCCGGATCGAGCCCGTACCAGTCCCCGACTGACATGGGTGTAAACATGGCGGGCTACTGCATCACAGATGACGCTGTCACGAGAGAAGCGTCCAATCAGGAAATACTCAGACGTTACTATCAGACCGAGTGCGATATAAGAAAAGGCGAACCCGGCGAAGTGGCGCTCGCAAAGATCGAACTCCTTATGGAAAAAGCCGGTATATCCCCGGACGATAGACCAGTCGTTGCCGCAGCCAATACAAAGGCCGAACTCACAGGCAATCCTGCAGCTTCGATACAGCTGAGCGACGGCACGATCATCACAGGCAAAACGAGTTCCCTGCTCGGAGCTTCCTCTGCGATGCTCCTGAACACTCTCAAGAAGCTCGCAGGCGTAAGCGAGACCAAGAACCTGATCTCGCCCGAACTGATCTCACCGATCATGGAACTGAAAGTCGACTATCTCGGGAACAACAATCCGCTCCTCCATCTGGATGAGATACTTATCGCGCTTTCGATAGCGGCGCTTACCGATCAGGACGCAAAGGCAGCCTACGCCCAGCTTCCGAACCTGAGAGGCCTCGAAGCCCACTCCTCCGTCATCCTCTCGCAGGTCGACGTAGGTGTATTCAAGAAGCTCGGTGTCAACCTGACGTGCGAACCGCGGTACCAGACGAATAAACTGTATCACAGGTAATATAACCTCATATAACAAAGCAGCCGCGCCAAGCCGGGCGCGGCTTTTTATTTCGTTTGGGAAAACACTGAATACACTTTCTTTTCCCTGGCGCAGTTTATTTTTAAAGTATTATATCCTCATGCCATTCCTGCAGAGACTTGATCCCGCCATAGCCGTGAGCTTTCATCTGGACGATACCCTCGGCGGCGGCTTTTGCTGCCGTCATCGTCGTGATATACGGAATGCGGTTGCGGATCGCTTCTTTTCTCAGATAGCTGTCGTCGAAGAACGCGTTCTTTCCTGCTGGTGTGTTCACTATCAGCTGGATCCCATCATTCGTGATGGCGTCCAGGATGTTCGGACGGCCTTCATAATTCTTGAGGATGAATTTAGCGGGTATTCCGGCTGCGCATATCATTTCGAAAGTTCTTCCTGTCGCAACGATATTGAAACCAGCCTCCGCGAATCCCCTGGCGACTTCGACGAGCTCAGGCTTATCTTTGTCATTGACCGAGATGAGCACTGTGCCTTCGAGCGGGAGAAGCATACGCGCGGCTTCTTCAGCTTTGTAGAAGGC
>JAFOKI010000217.1 GCA_017419895.1 Eubacterium sp.
CATGCTTTTCCCGCAGGTGTTCATGTCGCTGTTCACGAGTGACCCGTTGACACATGAACTTGGGATACCGGCCATGAGGCAGTTCTTCATGGGCATGGTTTTCATGGCATTCCAGTATTCGTCACAGTCTACATTCAAAGCGCTTGGCTGCGCGAAACGTGCCATTTTCTTTTCGCTTTTCCGAAAAGCGATCGTTATCGTGCCGCTAGTTCTGATCCTACCGAGGATCGGCCTCGGAGCGGCAGGCGTGTTCTGGGCGGAACCCGTATCGAACGTCTTCTGCAGCCTGGTATGCTTCACGACAATGTACTTTACCGTGTACCGGAAACTTGGTAAAGAGGAAATATGACAGCTTTTGGGACCGGGACCGGCTTTGTGATATAATGAACATATGAACAGGACGAAAGAAATAATCAAGACAAGTCTCATTGGGATCGCGTGCAACGTTTTGCTCTCGGTTTTCAAGTTCGCTGTTGGAACGCTTGCGAACTCGGTTTCGATAGTCATGGACGCGGTGAACAACCTCAGTGACTCGCTTTCTTCCGTGATAACGCTGATCGGCACGAAACTATCGGAGAAGGAACCTGACAGGAAGCATCCTTTCGGTTATGGGAGAGTAGAGTATATTACTTCGCTCGTTATCGGAATAGTGATACTCTATGCCGGTTTCGCAGCGGTTCGCGAATCGATACTAAGGATCATGAATCCCCAGCCGAACGATTACAGCCGCGTCACACTCGCTGTCGTTGCAGTGGCCGTTGTCGTCAAGGTCGCACTAGGCATATATACCAAGAAACGCGGCAAGGCGCTCGATTCCACATCGCTCGTCGCATCCGGTCAGGACGCGCTGGACGATTCGATCGCAACTGCCGCCACGCTTGTCGCGGGTATACTGTATAATCTGAAGGGGATCAGCATCGAGGCTTATGTAGGTGTACTGATCTCGCTTCTGATCATCAAGACCGGCGTCGAGACCCTTAAAGAGACAGTAAGCAACATCCTGGGTGAACGCGTGTCGCTCGAACTTGCTTCTGCTGTCAAGAAATCGATAATGAGTTTTCCCGAGGTCGACGGCGTGTTCGGCCTGGCGATACACAATTACGGAAAAGAAAAGCTCGTCGGATCTGCGCATGTGGAAGTGGCAGACGTCCTGAAAGCCGGGTGGATAGATAATCTCCAGCGAGCCATTACAAAGAAAGTGCGCGAGGACACAGGCGTCGAGATGCGCGGCATAACCATTTACGCGGTGAACGCGCGTCACACAAAAGCCACTGAAGTACAAAGCCGCATCCGCGGCATCGTAGCGGAATCCCCCGATGTTATCGGAATGCACGGTTTTTATCTGGACGAAGTCGACAAGGCTATAAAGTTTACGATCGTTGTTGATTTTGACACCGGAAACAAAGCCTCGCTCCGCGAGTCGATCCGCTCACGCGCAGTTGAGCTTTTCCCGGGCTACGACGTGGATATAGAACTCGAATACGATATTTCATGAGGTGATGGCTATTCAGCCGAAGCTTGTAACTGAAACAGGCGCGCCGGTCTGGCGCGCCTGTTTTGTGATTCGTTTATCGGGAATGGTCTTAAGTCTGCTTACTTAACTGTTACTTTTATCACTGCGCAGACGCCGTCCTGGGCCTACGCGTATACTTTGCAGGAGCCCTTCTTGACGCCCTTGATCACACCCTTCGCGGAGACTGTCGCTATGGCCGTGTTGCTGCTTTCGTAGCTCACGGCGCGGTGCTTCTTGACCTTGAGCTTCTTGCTCGCCGCGACTGTTTTCGCTCCGAGCTTGAATGTCTTCTTGACCTTGACAGTTACTTTGTTCTTCTTAGCCTTGGTCGTAACTTTCTTGTCGTTGCCGACTTTACCGCCGGCTGTCGCGGCATGGACTGTTTTGGATGTCGAGACCACCTTGTTGGAGCCGTCGACTGCGACCATGAGGAACTTGTAGTATTTGCCTTTGGTCAGTTTCTTGCCGGCGACCTTCTTGGCTGTGTAGGACTTTCCGGTCACTGTCGTCAATTTCTGGTATTTCTTGCCCTTGCCGCAGGCGTTGGAGTAGATTATGTACTTCTTGGCGCCTTTGACTTTCTTCCAAGTAAGTTTGATGCTGCTCTTGGTCGTCTTGGTAGCCTTGAGCTGAAGGAGTCCGAATGCGGAGCCTGCGGGGTCTTTGTCATCGGGAAGCGCGAGTATGCAGGCTTCCGCAACGGATGCGTCAGCACCCGGTGCGAAGTTGTCCGGCGACGAGAGTTTGGGGATCGCTTCGGTCTTGGTTGCTTTGCAGACCGAGCAGGTGTAGGTCTTCACACCGGCTGCGGTCATGGTCGGAGCCTTTGTTACCTTACCGGCGTCCCACTTGTGGTCGGGCTCGATAACGACTTTGGCAGCGGGTTTGCCATCGGATCCGGATATCGTTTTGTATGTTTCTGAAGAATCCGGATTGGCATAGGACGGTGTAAAATCAATGATCTTTCCACCAGCGGGTGTGGTTATCGTTGCGCTCGTGACAGTCAGTTTGTCATAGATGCTGATCGCCGCGATGGCTTGCGGATCTGCAGTTTCAATGGACACGTATGAATGGTCTATTAATGCGCTACCGACCTCCATCCCCAGAGTATAGGCTTTTGTTTTTACTGTTGAATTATTGCGGACCGTGAGGTCGGTGGTAATGATACCGCACGATTCAACCGGATTCATGGAACCGGTTTCGGGATCCATATACTCAAGAAGGGGACAAACGTTGACGGAAGAATTGTCTATGACGATTTTGTTTGAAATCAGACCATACAGTCCACCCGTCACGGTAAAGTCGGATCCGTTAGTAACCTCGATCAGCGACTCGTCGTCGGGATCGAACGAACAGCCCACTGATATAATAAAATTGCCGTTTGCTTTTACTTTGGCGTTGGAGATTCGCATTATAAATGCGTATATCGCGGGGACGGATTCTTCTCCGACATCTACAGTAATGGAGCATCCGTTAATGTCAATTTCATATGCCGAGATCATGCCGTTAGCGGTTAGAGAGCCGTTTCCTGTCAGCTTGACAGAGTAGTAGCCATCAGGGGTATAAATGGCAGAAGCCCCGGTTCCGTTGGGGAGTGTAATTGAATTGCTGCCGTTCAGCACGATGGTGGTGTCCTGAGTCAGGACCAGCGGTTCGTCAGTCTTGTAATCCGTAAGAGTGATCGTCTTGCCATCTTTGGAGGTCACGATCGTGCCTGCGTGAGATGCGATAGTTCCGATGAAAAGCGTCATCAGTACCGCTACTGCGATAAGTAATACTTTCCGTTTCATGATTTCTCTCCCTTTGAAAAGATGAATGTGATAAAGGTCGGTTTCATTATATCAGATGCGTTGTGTTCCCTCAACAAAGCCGCTGTTTTTTCAAAGTGTTGCGATTTTTCCAACGTCTGTAAGGTCTGCCGGA
>JAFOKI010000218.1 GCA_017419895.1 Eubacterium sp.
CACATGCTTCCAAAGATGCTTGCTTAGTAGAAATTTCTTATGCAAGCAAAGACAGCGGAGCAAATGTTCAGAAAAGGCTTCCTGGGCTTACGACCGTGAGAGATGGGGCAGGTACTTCGACCTTTACGATGAGGATGAAGTCAGCACCGATACGGATAAGACTTTCGAGGAAGAAATCGAACAGTTCAGGAACTGGATCAATCTTCGCAAGTCGTGGGTAAACGACAATGTAAGCACGCTCAAGCCCACCAAGATCAAGATCACATTCAAGAACGGTGATACTGTTCTGAAAACACTGAATCTGGTCGCCGGAGACGAGGTGAATGACTTCCCGAGCGCTCCGAAGAAAAAAGGTTATGTGTTCGAAGGCTGGTACAACAAAGACTTCGGTTATCTCGAAAAGGGCGATGCGGTCTTCTCGAGCATGACGTTCAAGCCGAAATTCGTGAGTTCGAAAAACGCCATTAAGGCTACAGAACTGTATTTCGGAAGCTATGATCCGTATGAAGGGTATTACGGAGAATATGAAGACGAAGACGACAGTTATGCGTTCAATCCGTCTTACACGATCTGGCCGAGCAATGCCACTGACAAGACAATCAAATGGACTTCGTCCGACAGTACCAACGCTCCGGTCGATGAATACGGCACGGTAGAATTCAAAAAAGCGGGTAATTATAAGATCACGGCTACTTTGTCTTCCGGCAACAAGTTCTCGTATACGCTTCACGTAGTCGATCTTACAAGTGAAGGATCTTATCTCAATGATGTTTCCGAGATCAAGATCAACAAGAGCAAACTTGAACTCCAGAAGGGAACAGCCAGTCAGATCCGTGTTACTCTTGGACCTACTCCATGCTACAGCGGTGACATGATGTGGACTTCCCTTGATAAAAAAGTCGCTACCGTGGATGAAAACGGTGTCGTCAAGGCAAAGGGTGTAGGCACGACTTATGTAGTAGTATTCGAGCTTGCAAGCAGACAGTACAAGAAGTGCAAAGTCACCGTATCAAAGAAGATGCCGACTTCCCAGAAGATTGAGATCGCAAAGTCCAGACAGATCCCGAAGCTTAAAGTTACGGCCAAGAAGAAAGGTAAAGCCCTTGTAAAATGGTCCAAGGTAAAAGGCGTAACAGGCTATCAGATCTACCGCGCGACAAAGAAGAACGGCAAATATAAGAAAGTGGCAACTGTCAAGAAGGCCAAGACGGTCAAGAAAACCGTCAAGAAACTCAAGAAAGGTAAGAAGTACTGGTTCAAAGTCAGAACTTACACCAAGATAAAAGGCAAGACATACACAGGTAAGTGGTCACCAAAAGTTATGATCACAGCGAAAAAATGATTGTATGACTTAGCAGCAAAGACGATGTCATACCCGGGATTTTCCGAAAGCAAACCTGCCGGAAAGCCCGGGTTTTTCAGTATCTGAAATTATATCGAAATCGTATTAAATATTGAAAAATTAACGGAAGTTTAACTGACACACCCGTTGACAAATACAAGTTGTCAGTAGTATTATTTATATGGGGTATAGTACTAGGAGGTATCATGCAGAGGTCAGTGGCGCAGTCACGTTATCTGATGGTGGCGGTAGACCTGGCGAGAAGAGTCACAAAAGGAGAATTCGAGGAAGGCCAGCTTTTATCAGGGAGATCGCTCCTAGCCTCACAGTACAACGTATCGCCTGAAACGATCAGAAGGGCGATGTGTCTTCTCGCGGAGATGGATGTCGTTGAGGTAAAACCTCAGAGCGGCACTATAGTAAAATCGGCGGAAAATGCCGGGAAATACGTCAGGTTCTTTGAGAAGGACACAGATGTCCGTGCCAGTTACGATCACATCAGGGAGTTGCTGCAGGATCTTCAGTCTCTCGGAAAAGAGCTGATGGAAAACGTAGACGCCTTCGCGGAGAGAAGGATCAGCTTATCGGCTGTGAATTCACCGTTCCCGAACTATGAGATCCCGGTCCCGGATGATTCAGGGATTCTGGGCAAGAGTATCGGTGAGATCAAGTTCTGGGGCCGGACCGGCTGCACAATCGTCGGCATCATACGAGGGGATAGTACCATACTTTCTCCGGGACCGTATGCCGAATTCATGAAAGGCGACGTGATGGTCGTAGTCGGCGAACCGGAATCGGTCGAGCGCGCGGCACGGTATGTGCAGATGCGTGAAAGCGTGGACGTTTAGTGAGGGTTTAAGACCTTACAAAGATAATCAAAGGAAGATAGCAAACATAAACATACACCTTACAAACTAACAACATAGGCGCGGCGCCCGGTTTTGACCGGGCGCCTGCTATTTTTGCCGGCAGCGACGCAGACGCTGCTGAACGTATACTATCGGTATCATGTTTTAGTGTTTGTAAAATGCCTCAGCGTTGGTATATAATAGAAATGATAATTGCGTGAAGACGGAGGTATAAATATGAATAAACTTGTTACCGTCAGCAGAGAGTACGGAAGCGGCGGAAGGCTCATTGGAGCATGTGTCGCGAAAAAACTCGGCGTGCCGATGTATGACAAAGAAATAATCGATATGGCGGCAATCGAGAGCGGGCTTTCCAAAGAAATTATCGAATCAGCGGAACTGAGAGCGCAAAGCAGTTTTTCATACCTTCTCTCATCGGCTCTTAGTTTCGGCGAATCCTTTGGCGTAGATACGCTGTCGATGAACGAAAAACTGTTTCTTACACAGTACGATATCATTTCGGATATCGGAAAGCGTGGGGAAGGCGTGATCGTAGGAAGGTGTGCGGACTTTGTTCTAAAGGACGTAGAGGGCGTAACGAACGTGTTCATTCACGCGTCACTCGAAGCCAGGATAAAAAGAGTCATTGAGCAGTATGGAGCTAAACCAGGAGAAGCCGAGAAACTGATCGCGAAATATGACAAGGCGAGACGCAATTACTACAACTATCATACGTCACTTAAATGGGGAGAATACTCGAATTACGATCTTTCCATAAATACGGATAACATGTCCGACGAAGACGCGGCAGATCTGATAATCGAGTTTATGAGAATGACAAGCAAATAGAATAAGGAGGATGTTATGTTCGGAAAAAAGAAGAAAGCCTCTAAAAGAGAACGTGAACTTGAGGAAAAGGTAAGGGAACTTGAGACGGCTCTCGCAAAAGAGTCGCCGGCTTCAGCAGCTCTCAAAGCCGCTGTCGTGATCATCGGTGTTGGCGTGGTGACAGGCATAACTCTCGTCATCGGCATGAACAAGATCATGAAAGACATCTTTGTCAACGAAGAGTGGCCGGGAGAAGAGTGGTCAAGCGACGACTGGGCCGGAGAAGACCTGGACGAGTGATAAAACGCCCATGCGGGCAGCAAATTTATAATCAAGATTATCCGGCGCGTCTCATCTGACGCGCGGAGAGAGGACAAGAAAATGGCAGACAGCGAAAACAAAAAGACATTTTACATCACAACGCCGATATATTATCCAAGCTCGAATCTTCATATCGGTCACACGTACTGCACCGTAATGGCAGACGCTATGGCGAGATTCAAGAGACTTGCGGGATATGATGTCAGATTCCTGACCGGAACAGACGAACACGGCATGAAGATCATGCAGAAGGCGAAGGAAAAAGGCGTAACGCCGCAGGAATACGTCGATGAGATAGTTTCCGGCATCAAGAAACTTTGGGCAACGATGGAGATATCCTATGACGATTTCATTAGGACCACAGAGGAGCGGCACAAAAAACGCGTTCAGGCCATTTTCAACAAGATGAATGAGAAGGGCGATATCTACGAAGGCAAGTACGAAGGCTGGTACTGCACTCCATGCGAGTCGTACTGGACAGAAAGCCAGCTCGTGAACGGAACATGTCCCGACTGCGGAAGACCGGTCGAATGGGCTTCCGAGCGCGCGTATTTCTTCCGCCTCTCGAAATATCAGGACAGGGTTCTCGAACTTCTTGAAGGGAACAAAGAATTCCTTCAGCCTGAAGCAAGAAGGAACGAGATGGTCGAGTTCGTGAAACAGGGGCTTGACGATCTTTGTATCTCAAGATCGACGTTTGACTGGGGCATAAAAGTTCCCATCGATCCGGAAAGCGTAATTTACGTATGGCTCGACGCGCTTTCGAACTACATCACGGCCCTGGGTTATCCCGACGAGCCGGAACTCTATGAAAAATACTGGCCGGCGGATGTCCATCTCGTGGGTAAAGAAATAGTAAGATTCCATTCGATCATCTGGCCTGCGATGCTCATGTCGATAGATGAGCCGGTTCCGCAGCACGTTTACGGACACGGATGGCTCCTTATAGACGGCGGCAAGATGTCGAAATCCAAGGGCAACGTGGTGGATCCCGTACTCCTGATAGACAGATACGGCATCGATGCGCTGAAATACTTCCTCCTCAGAGAGTACACATTTGGACAGGACGGGGCTTTTACGAACGAAGTAATGCTGAAGCGCATGAACTACGACCTCGCGAACGACCTCGGAAACCTGCTTTCAAGAACAGTCACGATGATCGAGAAGTACTGCGGCGGAACAGTGCCTGCAGCCGGAGCAAAGGACGAGACGGATCTCGATCTCGTGCGTGTTGCTCTGGATGTCGCGCCGACGGTTGAGAAGTACATGGACGCGTTCAGCTTCAATTACGCACTGGAAGCGATCTGGACACTCGTGAGACGCGCCAATAAGTATATAGATGAAAAGACACCGTGGATACTGGCCAAAGACCCGGAGCGAAAAGCCGAACTCGATGAGTGCATGCACAATCTCGCGGAATCTCTCAGGATCATTTCGATCATGATCGTTCCGTTTA
>JAFOKI010000219.1 GCA_017419895.1 Eubacterium sp.
CAAGCGAGATCGTAGCAGCCATCACTCCGGTTCCCGGCGGAGTCGGCTCAGTAACGACGAGCATGCTCATGAAACACGTCATCGAAGCCGCCGAAAGAGCAGCAAAATAGGATAGAGGTTATAGCGCGGTAGAATCAGCTGCAGCTCACCGCAAAGAAGAATCAACTCTATAGCGCGCCGCAAATCAGCGCGGCTATCCCTTTTCGCCTGTATATTAAAAAAGGGACACAATTTTCAACGTTTTTAGAGCCTGTTCACCGCGGAAAACGGACGGACTCTGATGGGAGAGCCGATAAACGTTGAAAAATGTGTCCCTTTTGTCTAAATATAACCAAAAGGGATAATCCCGCTTAAGCTGTTTTACGGCAGTTCTATCAGTCCGCGCCTGATTTTCATGATCAGGATCCTTCGCACAGACTCATTCAGCCGGGCTTTCGTGATACGGCCTGATGACACAGCTTTTTTAAGCGCTTTATATATTACCGTCGGATTTCCGGTACCGCAAACCATGTCATTGCCTGCGATGATCGCCCTTACTGCCGCCTCGCCCTGATTCCCGTTTACAAAATCAGTCACGCCTTTCATTCCGAGGCCGTCCGTAATTATGACACCGTCGAACTGCATATTGTTGCGAAGGTACCTGTGCGCTTTTTTTGACAGTGACACAGGGTTCTTTTTGTCAAAAGCATTGACTATCGTATGGGACATCATGATTATGTCGACGCCCTGGTCAATACCTGCCGCGAACGGCCTTAAATCCCTTTTCTTGAAAGTCTTGAGACTTCTTTTGTCCCTGATTATTCTGCCGTGGGTATCACCGTTCCTGCCATATCCCGGGAAATGCTTGAGCGTCGACACTACATTGTCCTTATTCATTCTGGCGACAGTCTTCCTGACGAATTTGCAGACTGAAGCGGCATTGTTGGAAAAAGCCCTTTCATACATGAAATCATTCTTACTGTATGTCACATCCGCAACCGGCGCGAGATTGGTGTTGATACCGAGTGATTTGAGGAATTTATCTTTCTTTTTCGTATCGCTTACGATGCCTTTGAACCCGCCGGAAGCGTACACCTCCCGCGGCGAAAGGAATTTCGACGATCTGAAATCTTTGTAGTATGAAGCCCTGACGACCGTTCCGCCTTCCTCGTCCACCGCGATAAGCATCGGTATACGCGAATTCTTCTGATACTTTTTTATCGTCCTTTTCATTTTCGCGGGACTGGATGAGCTGAAATCTCTCGTGAACAGAACATATCCGCCGTACTGGTATTTCTTCTGAGCGGAAACCGCGCCGCTCGACGGATGCTCAGCCAGTATCAGCTGCGCTGTTTTGTCTTTTACGCTCATCTCACTGAGCAGCAGATCCGCGTATTCCTCAACCGTGTATTCCGGGGTACTTTTCGCATCCTCCGGTGAACCGGCTGTCCCCGTTCCCGGCTTTTCAGCGGCCGCGACGAACAAAGGCTGCAGCGCGAGTGCTGCCGTCAGCAATAAAGGCAAAAGTTTTCTTACCGTTTTTCCCATATGTCATTCACCCAATCGTTAGCCAAAACAAGTCATGCCTACCAGTTTTTCTCCTCTGCGCTGTCGACAGTTACGACTTCGCAAGTTTCAAACGCGCTGTCCGAAAGTTCATTGCCGATGCCCGGGATCTCCGGAACGGTAAACGCGCCGTTCACCGGCTGATAATCGTTCTTTGCGAGAGAACGCATTTTCGGCCCCATCGTGTTTACATTGTATTCGTGGATAATAAAGCCCGGGATCGCCGCCTCCATGTGGAGCGACGCCGCATTGATGAGCGGGCTTCCTGTAATGTGTATCTGTATGGCAGCTCCGTACGTCTCAGCCATATCGCAGATCTTTTTTACCTCAGTGTAACCGCCGCATGTAGCGAGGTCGGGCTGGATGACCTGGATGGCTTCTTTGTCGAGACGTTCCTTGAACTGGCTTCTGGAGAACATCCTCTCACCGCTCGCGACTCTGAGGCCGGTCTCCCTGTGTACATAACTCAGAAGGTCGGCAAACGGAGGAGTCGGCTCTTCGAAATACATGATACCGTACTTCTTTACCGCGTTACCCATCTGGGCGGCGGATTCTTTGCTGGTGTAGCAATGATTTTCGAGGATAATGTCTCCGTTCGGCCCCATCACCTCGCGAACCGCTTTTACGCGCTCCTCGATCGCGTGCAGGAACCTCGGATGAAGATACGGGTTCTGCTCTGTATTAGGCGTCCTGGAGCCGTCTTCCCTATACGTCGTGAAATTGATCTTAACGGCATCAAAGCCCTTTTCGACAGCCATTCTCGCCACATCCGCGTAGTCCTCCGGAGTCGCGCAGTGCTTTCGCGCCTCCGGCCATCCGTTCTGAAGCTGGCTCGCGTAAGCCCTGAGACTGCTTCTGAACTTCCCTCCGAGCAGCTTGTAGACCGGTACGTTGTAGAATTTACCTTTTATGTCCCATATGGCAACGTCGAAACAGCTTATCGCCCCATAAACGACCGGACCGCCGTTTATTCCCCAGAAGCACTCGCGGTAGAGCGTGTTCCAGATCAGTTCGTGGTCGAGCGGATCCATACCGATCAGCATTCCGGCCATGTCTTTCATCATGCCGAACGCAGCGTTCGAAATATTTCCAAACGACAAAGCCGCTTCGCCGTCCCCGTAGATTCCTTCATCTGTATAGATCCTGCAAAAAAGCGGTCTCCAGCCATCTTCCACAGGCTGCGAATGCAGCAGGTCGATCTTTGTTATTTTCATATCGGTCTCCTATCTCCGTGTTCAAAACGGTATCGATCAGTCACACGCCTGCGCGCCGAAAAGTCCTGTCGCGGATTCTTCGCCTGTGGCGTCATAGTATTCCGAACTTACAGCGCTTTCCAGCTGGCTGAAATTGCAGTAGCCGTTGAAGTCTGTGTATTTTTCAAAATCCGGATCGTCCATGATGAACTCCGTGCCGGGTTCGCACTCTGTTATGTAGTATTTGTTGTTCTCAAGCTGATCCAGATAACCCGCATAATTCTTACCGTTAAGCTCACCGGAAGCGAACGTGAACGGCTTCACGTTGAAATGCCTGATGGAGCGGTCGATATATACGCCTTCCTGGTAGCCGACAAGCGTAACGGGATATCTGTATATAATGTTCTCGACCATGATGTATTGGTCATCGTCGTCAGTACTCATACCCATTTTGAAGAGGCCAGCCCTGCGCTCGGTGCCTTTGAACGCCTTATACGCCTCCAGGAGCGCATCGCACTCTTTGGTACTGATGTCGAGAGATATGCCAGATGAATTCCACGTCACGACCGGCGCCTCCGCCGACAAAGCCGATTCAGAAGACGCGCCTTTTGATATCTCCGTCACAGGCGCATCCGGGTTTTCCGCTGCCTTCTTATCAAGGTCGGCGAGTTCGGCTTTTAGCTTTGTGAGTTCAGCGATATATGAATCCACAGTCTTTTCCTCGGCAGCCGCTGCAAGCGTCACTATCTCTTCCGTAGACTTGCCCGAAACATCGGCAAGCGCGAGATTTCCCAGCTCCGCGCGGTTGCTGTCGGTCTCATAAACGGTCAATCTGCTGTCCGCGAACACTATCACGCGGGTGATTTTCATGTCGCCCGAGACATTGACTCCGCCTTTTGTATTGCGGTTCTCGCCCCTGACCTCGTACCAGATGTG
>JAFOKI010000220.1 GCA_017419895.1 Eubacterium sp.
ATTATTAACATCCGGCAGATTAGTATTATCGGCGCCGTAACACTTAACATCAATAAAAACTGCCTTTACAGGCTGCGACCCAAGATTTTTGAACTTCAGTTGAGCCAGAGCTTTATCTTCAACACGATCGTAAGTCAATGCAGACGCCTGCATAATCAAGGGGCATTTATCAATACCCCTTATTGTTTCATCCTTCGAAACAACAATGTATCTGTTTATCGATTCTTTATTCGCCATTTCGTCTCCTTAACAGCCATTGTTAATTCTATGATTCTATATCACGAAATACCATAACATGCATCCGACAATAAACCCTACCAGCGCGCCGAGCCCTGCTGCTTTTGCATCTTTAGGCCTTGTCCCCGACCAAACCAGGAACAGAATCAACCCTACGATAGGAAGCAGAAATCCTAATACTGCCCATCCTCCGGAATCGCCCTCATTTGCCTGAACAGCTGCAGGTTCATTCGTATAGGAATACTCATTATTTGTTTGATTGGTCGGTCCTCTTGCACCACTTCGGCTGGCTGGACTTTCATGCGGAACAAATAAGAGTTCTTTCTTTTTCATATTAAACTCTTCTTCCGTCAGTATTCCCTCATCAAGAAGTGCTTTATACTCCTTCAACAATTCAATATTGTCATTCATTGCCGCATTTCTCCTTTCAAAAAGGACATCAGATTGATACTTATTTATACTGTATTTATAGCACAGCCCCCTGTTTTTCCTTTCAAAAATAACGTTCCTATTTCTATTTTTCTTTTGTGCCGACAGCATTTGAAACGATAGCCCCCTGCAATAAAAAAGACTCAGATCATACTGAAATTCTCAGTATGCCTGAATCCTTATTGATGTCTGACAGAGTACGGTTCTCTTGTCAGCTTTCAGCTCGCGTCATCCATAAGCTCGTCGATATCGATGAGCGCTTCCTCGGGGATTTCTGCGAGCTCATCCTCTTCTTTTGCGGCTTTTCGCTCGGCTTTGATCCTTGCCTGGCGGGCCTGCCAGGCTGCCTTTGTTTTGGCGCGGCCTTCCTTGGTCGCAACCAGTCCAAGCACTGCGGCTATCTCATAGCAGGCCTTGAACAAAGCCTCTGTCGCGATAAGGAACACTATCAGCAGAAGCCATGTCTTGCCGTTCATCGGACTGATCCCGAAAAGCTCGTTGTGGAATATGATCGCATAGAAGAATCCGGCTATCATGACCAGCATCATGCCGACATGAAGCTTGTTCATCGGTTTTGCCACGCGCGCGAGTATCAGGAACTCGACAAGCGCGACGAGCGCTGAAGACGCGGTCGAGATCGCCGTCTGGTCGATTTCCATTACCTGCCCGAAGAACAGCAGCGCGCTTACGGACAGGAACACCGTGATTCCGGCTGGCGCCGCGGTCTTGAACACGTTGCCGAGGAAGCTTCCTTTTATCCTCGCCCGGTTAGGCTCAAGTGAAAGGATAAACGACGGAATGCCGATTGTAAACATACTGATAAGCGTTATCTGCGACGGCTGGAGCGGATACTGGAGCACGCTCACCATCGAGAAGATAGCGAGAAGCAGCGAGAAAATATTCTTTGTGAGATATAGGGACGCGGTCTTGGTGATGTTGTTCACTACCCGCCTTCCCTCTGCAACTACTGACGGCATCCTCGAGAAGTCAGAGTCGAGGAGCACGAGCTGCGCGGCGTTAGATGCGGCTTCGCTGCCGGATGCCATCGCGATCGACGTGTCTGCGTCGCGGAGCGCGAGAATGTCGTTGACACCGTCGCCGGTCATGCCTACAGTATGGCCTTTTTTCTTGAGAGCCCGTACCAGCATGCGTTTCTGTTCCGGAGTCACGCGTCCGAACACAGTGTAGATATCCGCGGCACGTTCGATATCCGCCTCGTCCCGCAGGGTCCTCGCGTCGATATATGTCTCCGCGCCTTCTATTCCTGCCTCAAGAGCAACATTGGAAACAGTAACGGGATTGTCTCCGGAAATGACTTTTATCGCCACGCCGTTGCGCGCGAAATATCTGAAAGTCTTCTTGGCGGATTCCCTTACCGGGTTCGCGAGATAGATCAGCGCGATCGGCCTGATCCTGCCGCCAATCTGCGATCCGTCGGGCACCTGCTCTGTCTGGACAAAAGCCAATACGCGGTTGCCTTTGCTCCCTTGGGCAAGCACCATGCCTTCATATTCGTAGAATCTCGCGCCGAGCACATACTCGGGAGCTCCGAGCACGAAATTGCCATCGGAGAAACTGACTCCGGAATACTTGTATTTTGACGAGAATCCGCAGACCGATCTCGGGACCCGTCCGGAATTATTGTTGAATTTCTTCTGGAGAGCGGCCATGGTAATGTTGTCAGTCCCCATGGCCTGCACGAGATCGGATACGAGGACATTCACTTCCTCTTCCTGGAAGTCCTCCGGGAGGACGTCCATGCCGACCACCTGCATCTCGTTTTCGGTGATCGTTCCGGTCTTGTCCACACAAAGCACGTCAACCCTCGCGAGGGTCTCAATGCACCTCATGTTCTGTACCAGGACCTCGTTCTGCGCGAGCCTGACGGCGCTTACCACGAGGGCGATACTCGCCATCATGTAAAGTCCCTCTGGTATCATGCCGAGGACAGCCGCGACCATCGATGTCACGCTCTCGGGAAGTCCGTTCCCCATGAATTTATACTGCTGGAGGAACAGGATGATTCCTATCGGAATGATCAGTATGCCTATGACTAGAACGAGTTTGTCAAGCGCTCTCACCATCGGGGAACTTGTGCCCTTTTTCTCGGTCTTGGTAGCCTCCGCAGTCAGACGGTTGATGTAAGATTCGCGTCCAACCGCAGTAAGCTCTGCGGCACATTCTCCCGAAACTATATAACTCCCGGAGAAAAGCCCGCTGCGCACCGACTTCTCTATTTCGTCCTGCTCGCCCGTGATCAGCGACTCGTTCACCTGGACGGTCCCGTCCAGGATGACCGCGTCAGCGGGGACTTTGTTCCCTGCCCTCAGGATCACCGTATCGCCGAGCACAAGCTCCTCAGTCGGGATCTCCATCTGCGCGCCGTCACGGATCACCGTAACTCTCGGCATCTTGTCGAACCTGAGGTTGTCGAGGACGTTCTTGGAATGTATCTCCTGCGCGATTCCGATGACCGTATTAGCGATCACGATAAGCATGAACGACAGATCCTTGAACGATCCGACAACGCCAAGAAGGACCGCAAGCACAACAAAGATAAGGTTGAAGTATGTAAATACGTTCTCCTTGATGATGTCCTTCACGGTCCCTGTCGAGGTATCGACTTCCTCGTTGACGAGACCTTCGTCTATTCGTTCCTGTACTTCAAGGGCTGTAAGTCCTGTCACAGCTTCTCCCGCTTTACAAAGCTTATTCACCCAGCACTATGCGGATGATTTTTTTCTTTCCTTTTTTCATGATCAGGTCGCCTTCCGCGAACATCTCTTCCGTGATGTTCATGCGCGCGTCAGTAACCTTCTCTCCGTTGATCGTGAGACCGCCCTGCTCGATCGTTCTTCTGGCATCGCCGTTCGACTTCTCGAGCCCGGTGCCCTTTACGAGGGATACGAGACCCTTGCCGCCGTCAGCGAGTTCGGCGCGGGAAAGCGTGTAAGCAGGGATGTTCTCGGAGTCCTGAGCTCCGCCGAAAGCAGAGCGAGCGGCTTCCTGAGCCTTTGCGGCTTCTTCCTCGCCATGTACCATCTTGGTTACCTCGTATGCGAGGACTTCCTTGGCGTGGTTGATCTCAGATCCTTCCAGCGCGGCGAGGCGGCGAACTTCGTCCATCGGGAGGAATGTCAGCATGCGGAGGCACTTCTCGACGTCGCCGTCACCGACGTTTCTCCAGTACTGGTAGAACTCGTACGGTGTGCAGCGGCTGGCATCGAGCCAAAGGGCGCCCTTCGCGGTCTTGCCCATTTTCTTGCCCTCGCTGTTCGTGAGAAGCGAGAATGTCATTCCGTAGACTTCTTTTCCGACGACCTTTCTTGTAAGATCGACGCCGGCGATGATATTCGACCACTGGTCGTTCCCACCGAATTCCATCTTAACATCAAAATCTCTTGCCATGACCATGAAGTCATATCCCTGCATGAGCATGTAGTTGAACTCGAAGAAAGAGAGTCCGCGTTCCATTCTCTGTTTGAACGC
>JAFOKI010000028.1 GCA_017419895.1 Eubacterium sp.
GCCCACTCATTCGGAAGATCCGGGTCAGCAAGTACCACGCTGCATCCGGATATGACTGCTGCGAAAAGTCTTATTATCGCATCGGGAGTATGATCTGCCAGAATTACCTCGGGAGCGGGCTTTGTTATATTACCTGCCTCATCGAATATGGCGGCAGCAAGTTCGGGATAAGTCATCGAACAAATACTTCCGCCCCGGTCATAAATAAGCGCGTTTCCGGACCTGTTTCTGAACGAATTCACCAATTCTGTAAAAGTAACAAATCGTTTCATTGATATATTCCTCATTGCTAAATCATTAACATAATTATATAATAAAAGGCGGAAATACTCCACATTGAAATAGGCAATTATACCTTAAAAGGAGGAATATCATTATGCCAGACAAATCAATGAAGATCTGTATCGTAGGCGGCGGCCCGGCCGGTCTTTCCGCGGGCATGTACCTTGAACAGAAGGGTTACGAGAACTACACGATCCTTGAGAGACTCGACCGTGTAGGCGGAAAATGCTGGTCCCCGTACTATAACGGAAGACGTTATGAGATGGGCGCTATCATGGGCGTACCTTCTTACTACGCGGTGCATGACGTAGAGGAATTCTGCGGTATCACGCATGACGGACCGAAGCTGAACCGTAACTACAAAAACGCGAAGGGCGATGTGATCGAACCGTTCGAACCCAAAAAGAACATTACCAAGATCCCCCGCCTTCTCAAGATGAAAAAACAGATCCAGCAGCTCGGCGAGATCCTTGAAACTAAGTACAAGGGTTATGACCTGAACGGTCACCGCGGAGTAGCACAGGGACGTTATGAGGGATTCGCCTGCACCCCGGATCGTGAACCGGTATCCGGCGAGAACCCGTATCTGAAAGACCTGGCTCTCCCGTTCAGTGAATGGTGCAGACTCAATAACGTTGAGCTTGCACAGGACGTTTGGATCGGACCCTACACATCATTCGGTTACGGCTATTTCGATGAGATCCCCGCAGCTTACGTTCTTAAGTATCTCGATTTCCAGACATGCATGAACTTTGTCAAGGTCAACCTCTGGACATGGAAAGACGGTACTCAGTTTATCTGGGAATCCCTGAACAACAAACTCAAGAACCCCGCTCGTCTGAACAGCACGATCGAAAAGGTTGAGAGAAAAGACGGAAAAGTCTATGTAACAGTCAACGGCGTTGTTGAGGAGTATGACAAGATCATCGTCACGGCTCCGCTCTACATCCCCGGCGAGAGAATGGACGGCCAGAAAGGCATGGTCGACTATTTCGACACAAGAGCTGACGAGATGGAACTTTTCTCCAAGATCGATTACGAGAGATACGATGTCCAGGCTGTACTGACAAAACCTGAGGATCATCCGGAGATTTCCTACTACGTATTCGACAACATGAAGAAAGAAAGACTCGGACACCTGATGGTTTACTATCGCCGCTGGAAGGACGAAAAAGACCAGGTCATCACGACTTACGCTCTCAGAAAGCATAAGGATATGGAAGAGATTCCGTATGATAAATGCAAAGAGATGGTTCTCGACGACCTCAAGACAATGAAGAACCCGGCAAGCGAAGTCATCAACGAGTGGTCCGTATACTACTTCCCCCATGTATTCTCCGACGATTACATGGCAGGCTGGTACGACAAAGTCGAAGCTATGCAGGGCAAATACGACACGTATTACGCAGGCGAGATCATGGCGTTCGGCGACATGGACGAGACAGCCGAGTACAGCCGCGAGCTGGTAGAACGTTTCTTCTAAGATCACGATACAAAGCGCCGGCCAGTTCCGGCGCCTTTGTTATATAACAAAGACCGACCGGGGCCTCCTGGTGAGGCCCCGTTCATGCAATTACCAAGGAGACATTATGGGATTCTACAAAGAACATTATGATGTCATCATCATCGGAGGCGCGCTCTCCGGACTGTCCGCCGCGCTCCAGCTTCAGGACAAGGGAATAAAAGACATCCTGATACTTGAAAAGCACAATCTGCCCGGCGGCCTCGCAACGAGCTTTGTGAGAGGCGGAGTCGAGATAGAAGCAACGCTCCATGAGATGATGAGTATCGGCCCCAAGGAGGACAGGCTCAAAATAGGCCAGTTCTTCGATGACATGGGCGTCGACATCGACTGGCTGCGTGTTCCGGAAGCCTATCGTTTCATAGAGACCGGAAAAGGTATCGACATCACGCTCCATTCGGGGTTCAAAACAATGTCGGATGAAATCGACGCCCAGTACCCCGGTTGGGGACCGAAGGTCCTTGAGTTCATGGAGCTTTGCAACAGAGTCTATGACTCGATGAACACTCTTTCGGTCACGCCGATGAGCAAGGTCCAGATGCTTCTCAAGCACCCCGACTTTGTCAAAACTGCAGGATACACCGCAAAAGAAGTCCTGGACACATTCGGTTTTCCGGACGATATAGTGGATATTCTCTCACCTTATTGGATCTATGTCGCGAATCCGCTCAGCACACTGCCGTTCACGATCTACGCGTTCCTCATGGCTGACTATTTCCGCGGCGGAAGCTACGTCTGCAGAAAATACTCACATGAGATGAGTATGAAACTCCAGCGCCGCGCTGAGGAAAACGGTGCACAAATCGAGTTCTGCCAGGAAGTCGACAAGATACTCGTGAAGGATGGAAAAGTCCGCGGTGTCCGCACGAGACGCGGCGATGAGATCGCCTGTGACTACGTCATCAGCGGAGCGTACCCGAACAAAGTCTACACGTCCATGATTGAGCCTCTTTCGGAGGTTCCCGACGGAGCCGTCAAGATGGTCAACGGAAGAAGACTTTCCGTCACGACAGTCTCTGTAATGATGGTGCTCGACGGCACTCCTGAAGAACTCGGCATCAAGGATTACAATATTTTCTCCGGCGACACTATGGACACGGATAAGATCTGGGAAAACTACAAGACGACAGGCCCGTTCAGATATCTCACTTCTATCTGCCTGGACCTCGCGAATCCGGACGCGACGCCGGAAGGGATGTGTCAGTTCTCGATCACCGCACTTCCTCTTGTCGACGGATTCCTCGATCTCAAGGAAGAGGACTACTACGAGTTCAAGAGAAAACTCGCGCGTGACATGATCTCAGAATATGAGAACCTGACAGGCATCAACATTCACGACCACATAGTTGAAATCGAGGTCTCGACACCGGTCACTATCGCCCACTATGTAGGCGCATGGAAAGGGAGCATTTACGGCTTCCAGCACCACATCGAGGACCACGCTGTCGCAAGACTTCAGATGAAAGAAAAAGATCATTTCATTGACGGACTCGAGTTCGCGGGAGCTCATGCCATCTCAGGAAACGGCATGGGGCCGGCTGTAACGAATGGCCGCGCCGCGGCAAAGGCTGTCTGGGAGGATATCGAGAAAAAACAAGCTAAGAGCAAGGGAAAGGAGGCGTCGAAATGAAAGTAAAAGGATTTCTGAAAGACGTCGGCGGAGCCTCCCGCGTCACCAAGATGCGTGAACAGTCGATAGCGAATGCTTCCCCAGTACCCCATCCGGAAGACCCGATCCGCAAACTCGCGGACGCGCTCCATCCGGGCAAGCAGCAATTCAAAGTAACGGATATCAGACCCGCATCACCGACATCGACGACCTACCGTTTCTCTCCGGTGAACGGACACGTTCCTGTATTCCAGTGCGGACAGTACGTCAATTTCTACCTCACGATTGGTGAAAGCGTCCTGACGCGCGCTTATTCGATATCGTCTGCTCCATATGAGGCAAGACTGAAGGATCCGTATTTCGAGATCACCGTCAGAAGCAACCAGCCCTATCTCGTTCCGGACTGGTTCCTTGATAACCTCAAGGTCGGCACCGAGATAACGGCGGCTCTCCCCTTTGGGCAGTTTTATTATGAACCGCTCCGCGATTCGAAGAACATCGTGGGACTTGCCGGCGGATCGGGAATCACGCCATTTGCCTCAATGGCAAAAGAGATAGTCCACGGAACACTCGACATCGACCTTACAGTAATCTACGGATCTGTCAGTCACAAAGACATAGTTCTCGGCGATGAACTCGCAGCCGCGCAGGCTGCATGCCCCGAAAAGATCCACGTCGTGCACGTAATGTCAGACGATCCCGAGTGGGACGGCGAAAAAGGCTTTGTCACGGCAGACGTAATCAGGAA
>JAFOKI010000221.1 GCA_017419895.1 Eubacterium sp.
CAAAGGTCGCGATACTTGACTCATACTGCATACTCGCGAGCTGCCTGAAGCATAAGCCATGTCTTCTCATAGTCCAGATCTGGCACTCCGTCGGCACAATGAAGAAAAACGGCTACAGTGTCCTGGACCAGCCCGAAGGCTCTTCCTCGAAAGTCGCCCACGCGATGCACATGCACGAGAATTACGACTACATTTTCGCAAGCGCCGACGCGTACAAGCCTTATCTTGCAGAAGCTTTCAACCAGCCCGTTTCCCGCGTCATAACAAAGGCGCTCCCGCGCATCGAGCTCCTGAAAGACGCTTCTTACAAAAAGGCTAAAAGAGAAGAGATCTTCAGTGTATATCCTGAGCTCACAAACGGCAAAAAGAACCTGGTCTATTGCCCGACTTTCCGGAAGGGCGAAGACCCGGCTTTGTTCGATGAAGCGCTGCGCGATCTCGTCAATGCCATCGACAAAGATAAATACAACATCATCATTAAAGTCCATCCCCTCGCCGCTCCCGCATCCGACATTCCGGGAGCGCTCACGGACAGGAAGTTCTCCACTTTCGAAATGCTTTTTGCAGGCGATCTGGTCGTCAGCGATTACTCCTGCATAGTCTATGAGGCTGCGGTACTTAATCTTCCGATCTACTTTTACGCGTACGATTTCGACACGTATGTCACTACCCGCGGAATGTATATCGATTATAAAAAAGAGATGCCTGTGCATCCCTGTAAGAGCGCCCAAGAACTGGCGCAGCAGCTCGAAAAGCCGTATGATTTTGCCTCGCTGTTCTCCTTCCGGGACAAGTACGTAGATCCGGCCAACCACGATGAAACAGCGAGCATAGTCTCATTTATCTTTGAACATCTGAAATAAAAAACTGATTATATAACATGGGCAGCATTTGTTCCAGATTCTAAAGATATCCAAGTTCTTCTTCGACGCGGTAATACGGAAGTCCCACCACGTTCTCGTAATCTCCAATAATGTGATCTATGTGCTGTCCGAACGAACTCTGGATAGCGTAGGAACCGGCTTTGTCGTATGGCGGTTCGTTTGTGATGTATTCTTCTATGTCCTCGTCAGTGTACGGCTTGCAGTAAACATCTGTTATGTCACAGGCAACGCGCATGTTCTTCTTGCCGGGAACCAGGACACAGATTCCTGTCGCGACCTGATGAACTGTTCCTCTGATAGCTCTAAGCATCCTGACAGCATCGTCATGGTCTTTCGGTTTTCCCATTATGCCGAGGCCGTCTTTATACACTACAGTGTCCGCGGTGAGAATCACGGTATCATCAAAGTCCCCCCGCTTAAGCAGGATCTGCTCGCAGGCAAGCGCTTTTTTAAGCGCCAGAAACATGACTGCGTCTTTTGCGTTAATTCCTTCCGGCAGCGTCTCGTCTACGTCGACCGGCATGACAACAGGATCTATTCCGTGTTTTTTCAGTATCTCAAGTCTTCTCGGAGACTGTGATGCGAGTATTATTCTCATGCCTTTATCTCCACGATCTCTTCAGATTCTACGGCTGCTTCTATCAGAGCTTCGACGTCGAGTGCAGTCTCTGAACGCTCGATGCGCTCAAGACGCGGCTTTGTTACGGGATGTTTGGGAAGGAATACTGTACAGCAATCCTCATAAGGCTCGATCGAAGTCTCATAAGTGCCTATCTCTTTCGCCTTTTCCATTATATCGATCTTATCCATACCGATGAGCGGACGCATCACCGGAAGGCTCACGCTTGCGTCAGTAACAACGAGGGCTTCCGCGGTCTGAGAGGCCACCTGGCCAAGGTTCTCACCTGTTATCAGCATAAGACAGCCGTTTTTCTGCGCTATTTTCTCGGCGATCCGCATCATAAACCGCCTTACAAGTATCGTCGTTTCGTCCTCAGGACAGTTCATAACGATTGCTTCCTGTATCGGCAGCAGGTTTACTATATGCATTTTAATGTCGCCACCATAAGAAGCGACTATTCCGGCCAGTCTTTCGACTTTTTCCTGGGCTCTCGGGCTTGTATACGGGTAGCTGTGGAAGTGCATGGCCTCTATCTGCATGCCTCTTTTAGCCATCATCCATGCCGCAACAGGGCTGTCGATGCCGCCGCTCAGGAGTACCAGACCTTTACCGTTCGTTCCCATGGGAAGTCCACCGAGTCCTGATATCTTCTTGTCATACAGATACGTCCTGTCATGCCTGACATCCACGAAAAGCTTGACATCGGGGTCATGAACATCGACTTTCAGGACTTTGCAGTCCTTCAGTACACTTGCGCCTATCTTCCTGGAGATATCCGGTGACTGTACAGGGAAGGTCTTGTCCGCGCGCTTGGCATCGACCTTGAACGTTTTGACGCCTTCACGCTCTATCTTGTCGAGCATGAATCCGACAGCAGCTTCACCGATCGCGTCCATGTCGCTTTCACACTCGATTGCGCGGCTCATCGAGCTTACACCGAATACCTGCGACACTTTCTTTACTATCGCGTCGGGATCGAGTTCTTTCGGAGCGCGCACGAAAATCAATCCTTCGTGCCTTTTGACTTCTATCGCGTTTCCGCCTTCGATATCGTTCAGCCTTGTCCTGATCCTCGAGACGAGTTTTTTCTCGAAATACGGCTTATTCATGCCCTTCAGGGCTACTTCCCCTGTC
>JAFOKI010000222.1 GCA_017419895.1 Eubacterium sp.
ATCTGCCTGCACCTGGATCATTGCAAGGACATCGGTATTATCAGGCAGGCGATAGACGCGGGCTTCGGATCGGTGATGTATGACGGCTCGGCGCTTCCGTTTGAGGAGAATGTGAAAAACACCAAACTTGTATGTGACATGGCTCACGCAAAAGGAGTATCCGTGGAAGCCGAACTCGGCAGCCTTGCGGCAGGCGCGTCTTCACACGAAGGCGAGGCGACTGACCGCGAGATTTACACGGATCCGTCGATGGCCGCGGAGTTCATAGAAAGGACAGGCGTCGACGCGCTCGCGGTGTCGATAGGAACTGTACACGGTCTCTACACCGGCACGCCTGATATAAGAGTCGACATACTGAAAGAAATCAATAAAGCCTGCGGCATCCCGCTCGTCCTACACGGAGGATCCGGGACGCCCAAAGATAAGATCCTGGAATGCATAGCTAACGGGATCTCGAAAATAAACGTTAACACCGAGATCGCGATGTTCGCGGCCGGACGGCTGAAGGAGCGGCTCGCCGCAGATGAACTCCCGCATCTCTCGGTTCTGCAGAGGGGAATTACAGACGATGTCTGTGAAATAGTAAGTGGTTTCATGAATGAATTCTCGGCCGGATGACGGCCGGGCAGCCGAACGCGAAGACGCGGAGTGGCTTTGTTATGAAGAACTTGGTACGGATAGAATAGTCACATTTAGTCGACTGAAAGGAGTCTCAAAATGAAAAAGATTGGTTTTATAGGTCTCGGTATCATGGGCAAGCCGATGGTGACGAATCTTCTGAAAGCAGGAGTGGACGTAACTGTCTGTGACCTCAATTCGGATGCAGTGGAAGCGCTTGTCAACAAAGGCGCAAAAGCAGGTACTTACGAAACGCTGGCGAATGAATGTGACATCATCATGACGATCCTTCCGGAGGCAAAGATCGTTCAGGGCATCCTGTTCGGCGCCGGCGGACTTGCGGACAAACTCAAACCGGGACAGATTTTCTGCGACATGTCCAGTGAAACTCCGGGCGAAAGCAAATTCTCGCATGACAAACTTGCGGCTAAAGGCGTTGCTTTCCTCGATGCTCCGGTATCGGGAGGAGAACCCGGTGCTATAGCGGGAACACTTGCCATAATGGTAGGCGGAGAAAAAGAAGCCTTTGATGAATGTATGCCATTCTTCGAGATCCTCGGCTCCAGCGCTATGTACATGGGCGAATGCGGCAGCGGCAGCGTTACCAAGCTCGCAAACCAGATCATAGTAAACCTCAACATCGCTGCAGTATCCGAGGCGCTCGTATTCGCGACGAAGGCAGGCGTTGACCCGTATCTAGTCTACAAAGCTATCCGTTCCGGACTTGCAGGCTCCCAGGTGCTCGATGACAAAGCTCCGATGATGTGCTCGCGCAACTTCAAACCGGGCGGCACTATCAAAGTCAATCATAAAGACATCAAGAACGCGCTTCAGACAGCGCATGAGATCGAGTCTCCGTCGCCGTTCACGGCCCAGCTTTTCGAGCTTCAGCTTTCGCTCAAAGCGAGAGGCCGCATAATGGATGACCACGCAGGCTACGTCAAGTATTTCGAACAGCTCGCGGGCGTTGAAGTATTCTCGGACAAAGTGGAGAAATAACAGAACACATTTCAGGATCGGAGAACATGCGGTTGAATTTCATAATGGAGAAATATTATGGCAGAAAAATTATCCGTAAAAGTATTTGAGAAATACCCGGCTTACGATGAGGCTGCTCTTGACGCGATGCTGAATGCAGAGATCGCGTCAAGCGATTTCAAATTCATCGTTCTTGACGACGACCCGACAGGAGTGCAGACAGTCCACGACATTTACGTTTATACCGATTGGACGCCGGAGTCGCTGGCCGAAGGTCTCAAGGAAGACAACAAAGTTTTCTATGTACTCACTAACAGCCGCGGTCTGACTCAGTCGGAGACCGAGAAGGTCCATACCGAAATCGCGGAAGCCGCAGCAAAAGCGTATGAGATGACGGGAGTACCGTACCTCTTCATTTCGAGAAGCGACTCGACCTTAAGAGGCCATTTCCCGCTCGAGACCCGCGTACTTAAAGAGAATTTCGAGAGACTCAGCGGGATCAAGATCGACGGCGAGATACTCATGCCATTCTTCAAAGAAGGCGGACGTTTCACGATCGATGACATCCACTACGTCAAATACGGCGATGAGTTAGTTCCTGCCGCCGATACCGAATTCGCGAAGGACCGCACGTTCGGATATAAGAGTCTGACGATGCAGGATTACGTTGAGGAAAAAACAGGCGGAGAATTCAAAGCGGACACGGTTCTCGCGATCGGTCTCGATGAACTCAGGGCAGTAGATATCGATGGAATAAAAGAAAAACTGATGGCAGTCACAGGATACGGGAAAGTCATCGTAAACGCCATCGACTACGGCGATGTGAAGGTCTTCGCGATTGCGCTTTACAGAGCCATGAAGGAAGGCAAGAGATTCATGGCAAGGACCGCTGCGGGCTTTGTAAAAGTCATGGGAGGAGTAACGGACAGACCGCTCCTTTCGAGAGAAGATATGGTCACTGAGACGAGCGGAGCGGGTGGAGTTATCGTTGTCGGATCACACACGGCCAAGACGACCGCACAGCTCGGTGAACTCCTGAAGCTGGACGGGATCGTTCCGGTAGAGTTCAGATCGAGCGCGGTGCTCGACGGCGACGAAGCTTTCTATGCCGAGGTCGCGCGCTGCGTGGCTGAGGAGGAAAAAATCATCAGGAGCGGCAAGACTTCCGTTTGCTTCACTGAGAGAGTAGTCCTCGATCTTCCTGACGATACTCCTGAGTCGGCTCTTGTCAGAAGCGTCAAGATCAGCGACGGTGTTCAGAGAATGGTCGCGGACCTCACCGTGACACCGGCCTTTGTTATAGCCAAGGGAGGCATCACGAGTTCTGACGTCGGCACGAAAGCCCTGAAGGTCAGAAAAGCTCTGGTCCTCGGACAGATCAGGCCGGGCATACCCGTATGGCAGACCGGAAGCGAAAGCAAATTCCCGGGAACGCCGTACGTGATCTTCCCGGGTAATGTCGGCGAGGTCGAAACGCTCAGGGAAGCAGCCGAGATACTGATGAAATAGGAGAATTATGTACGAAGATCTGAAAAAGATAATCGATGAGTGCAGTAATATAGTGTTTTTCGGAGGAGCAGGGGTCTCGACTGAAAGCGGGATCCCCGATTTCCGTTCTGAGACCGGATTGTATCACGCCAAACAGAAATACGGGTATCCGCCCGAAACTATGCTTTCGCACGGTTTTTATGTGAGGCATAAGGATACGTTCTTCGAATACTATAAGGAAAACCTCATCTACGACGATGCTGCACCGAACAAAGCCCACCTCGCGCTTGCCGCGCTCGAGAAGGCCGGTAAATTAAAAGCTGTGATCACCCAGAACATAGACGGGCTTCACCAAAAGGCGGGGAGCAAAACAGTCTACGAGCTTCATGGGAGCGTACTCAGGAACTACTGCGAGAAATGCGGCGCGTCTTACCCGCTTTCATATATCATGGATCCGGAAAACTGCGACGGATATGTGCCGCGCTGCTCGAGGAAAAAAGGCGAATCTGTTTGCGGAGGAGCCGTGAAACCGGATGTGGTGCTCTATGAGGAACCGCTCGACGACGGGATCATGAACGGAGCTCTCAATGCGATCATGAAGGCGGACTGCATGATCATCGGAGGGACTTCGCTCAACGTATATCCCGCGGCAGGACTCATATACTATTTCCACGGAAAGCATCTCGTCCTCATAAACCGTGACTCCACACCGTTCGATTCGAAAGCGGATCTCGTGATACACGACAAGATTGGTGAAGTACTTGGAGAAGTAGTCGGTATCTGAACATATGGCCGTAAAGATACGGCGAAGGCAGGAATAAATAATCTGATATGAATATATTACTCGTTAATGATGACGGTATTTACGCACCGGGGATGGCTGCCCTGGGACAGGCGCTTGGTACCGTGGGTAATCTTTACGTATGCGCTCCTGCGGAAAACAGGAGCGCTATGAGCCACTCGATCACCGTGACAGATCATGTTTACGTGAATGAAGCAGTCTATCCCGCAGCCGAAAGGGCGCTCGTAATAACCGGGACTCCTGCAGACTGCACCAAAATCGGGCTGCAGTTCTTCGGTGAAGAGGGGATAAAATTCGACTTTGTTTATTCGGGAATAAACATGGGATCGAATCTGGGAATAGACACTCTTTACTCCGGGACGGTGGGCGCCGCGATGGAAGCCGCGATCTCAGGAGTGAGAGCTGTTGCCGTGTCAGCATATGAGAGGAATACCACTCATTTTGAAACGGCATGCGAGCTCGCTCTCGCGGTGATGGAACCGATGATGAGAGATCTCGATCCGGAGACGATAATCAACATAAATGTGCCGGATCTTCCAAAAGACCAGGTGAAGGGCGTCCTGGTCACGAGCCTCGGAAGGCGGAATTTCATTGACTTTTTCAAGCTCAAGGATACGGGCGGATACAAGCTTACGGGAGATCCGCAGGATTTCGCGGACGGCGACAAAGCTATAGACCTCGCGGCAGTCGCGAACGGATATGCTTCGATCACGCCGCTTCATTTTGACTTTACGAACAAGAAAGAATTGGAAACGCTCAGGTCGTGGGATCTGAGGATATGAGGGAGACCGCGCCGGAGGCGCGGCTTTGTTGGGATAAACAATCAAATAATGACTGAAGAAACACATAAGGAAAACAGAATACTTAAGGGAAAATTCGAGGACTGTCTCACACGGGAAGACATGGACCTGATGAACGAATATTACAGGGGCTTGGATTATGATGGGGCCGGATACACGTTCCTCGCCAGTCATCTTTGGAGACAGGATTACGATCTTTATTGGGAAATAATAGGGGATTACCTTTGTCTCGGCTTTGTCGGGTTCTATGACGGAAGGACCGTAGGGAGCATGGCGATGCCGATGACCCGCACGGGGACATACGATCCGGCGGAGCTCAGGCGAGTCATTCTTGAGGTGAAGAGAAGATATGACGAGAGAAATATCCCTTTTATTATCAGGAATATTCCGGCGCATCTCGTGCCGGTGGTGGCAGAAGCTCTCGGCGATATGATCGAGTTCGAGCATGACCGTGACGCAGACGAATATGTTTACGAGAAGCAGAAACTCATAACACTAAGCGGCCGTGCGCTTCATAAGAAAAAGAACCACATGAACTTTTTCCTCAAGAATTACAAGTATGAGGCGCGGCCTGTGACGAAGGAGATGCTGCCCGAGCTTATCGCGCTGACGGAGCGAGTGAGAGCCCATAAAGACAGGTCGGAAGAGGAACTCAGAAGCCTCGACAGTGAAAAGAACGCGATAAATGAGATAATCCATTATCTCGACGAACCGTATATTTACACAACGGCGATATATATAGACGGTAAGCTCGAGGCATACGCGCTCGGTGAACAACTGAGCAGCGATACCGCAGTCGAGCATTTCGAAAAAGGCAATACCGAATACCGTGGAATCTATCAGGTGGTTTGCAGCGAGTTCTGCAAGTCGCTTCCGGATGAGATCTTATACATAAACAGGGAAGAAGACATGGGTTTCCCGAATCTTCGCCACGCGAAGGAAGCCTTGAAACCGCATCATATGGCGGAAAAATACCACGGGTATTTTGTCGGGGAATGACCCGGCGGCAGGAGGAATACTATGAGAAACGCAGTGATAGTCGGAGCGTGCAGGACGGCAATCGGATCGTATGGCGGGACGTTGAAGAACGTAAGCGCAAGAACTCTTGGTGCGGTCTGTATTAAAGGCGCGCTCGAAAGAGCGGGCGTTGCGCCTGATATGGTCGACGAGGTCATTATGGGGAATGTCCTTCAGGGTGGCCTGGGACAGAATCCCGCGCGTCAGATGATGATGGACGCGGGTATCCCGAAAGAAGTTCCCGCTTGGACCATGAACATGGTCTGCGGCTCGGGTCTCAGGGCAGTCAGTCTCGCCGCGCAGCTGATCAAGACAGGCGATGCTGATATCGTTGTCGCCGGCGGAGCTGAGAATATGTCACAGGCCGGATATGTCGCTCCAAACATGCGCTGGGGCCAGCGCATGGGTAATGCAGTTATGGTAGACGAGATGGTAAACGACGGCCTGACCGACGTGTTCAACGGTTATCATATGGGAATAACCGCGGAGAACGTGGCGGAACAGTGGGGGCTTACAAGAGAAGACCTCGATGCTTTTGCGCTTGCTTCGCAGAACAAAGCCGAAGCTGCCGTAAAGTCCGGAAGGCTGAAGGACGAGATAGTGCCTGTAGAGGTTCCGGTGAGAAAAGGCGATCCGGTAGTGTTCGATACAGATGAATATCCCAAGTTCGGAACAAAGGCCGAGAAACTCGCGGCTCTAAGACCGGCGTTCAAAAAAGACGGAATGGTAACGGCAGGAAACGCGTCTGGACTCAATGACTGCGGAGCGGCAGTCGTTGTGATGTCTGAGGAAAAAGCCGCGGAACTCGGTATCAAGCCGTTATTCAGGATAGTGTCGTACGCTTCCGCCGGAGTGGATCCTTCGATCATGGGCGTCGGCCCGATCCCGGCATCGCGCAAGGCGCTTGAAAAAGCCGGACTCACGATAGACGACATAGATCTGATCGAGTCCAATGAGGCGTTCGCGGCCCAGTCGGTCGCAGTTGGAAAAGAACTCGGATTTGATCCCGAAAAACTTAACGTTAATGGAGGGGCTATCGCGCTTGGTCACCCGATCGGCGCTTCCGGCTGCCGCATACTCGTCACGCTCATGTACGAGATGATGAAAAGAGAAGACGCAAAGAAAGGCCTTGCGACACTTTGTATAGGCGGGGGCATGGGTACCACGCTCATCGTTGAGAAGTGCTGAGACGGAGGATATCATGAAGAATAGACTACTTATAATACTGCTGTCATTGGTGCTTGCGGCCGGGATGACCGCGTGCTCCGGGAGAAGCGAAGGTCCGTCGAAAGAGAAATCAG
>JAFOKI010000223.1 GCA_017419895.1 Eubacterium sp.
GTCAATGATAAGCAGGGCGGAAAAACGGCAGAGGACTGAAGGTCTCGGCGATTCCGCGAACGTCATGCTGCAGGTATGGACCGCGGTGATCTCTTTGTTTGATCAGATTAGCGAGATAATCGGAGATGTCAGGTTCGAGTTTGAGACTTTCGTCGATCTTCTCAAGGAAGGACTGAAAGCCACCGAGATCGGAATCCTCCCGTCAAGCCGTGACGACATGATGCTCGGGACGATGCAGAGAACAAGGAGCGCGGATGTCCGCGCGGTGATAATAATAGGCGCGAACGAAGGCGTCCTCCCACAGGCTGCCCCCGAAGGCGATATACTTGCTGCAGACGAGATAGAGTTTCTCGCGGACTGCGGCTACGACCTTGGACGCATAGACCGCGTCAGGGTAATGGAAGAAAGGCTCGCGATATACAGAAATCTGTCCAAACCGTCTGATATTCTGAGGATAAGCTGGTCAAGCGCCGGGACTGACGGCAAGGAGATACGCGCTTCAGAACTCGTGGACGATATCAGAGAGCGTTTCCCAGACCTTGAGCCGGAAAACGATATTTTCAGCGGCCCGGCAGATATGCTGATCGGTTCACCTGAGAGCACCATGCGGCATCTGACCGGTGAGCTTTCGCACGCCTCAGTCAAGCGCGCCAAATTGGATCCTGTATGGATGGCCGCGCGCGACTGGTACCGCGGAACCGGAAACCATAACAGTGACCCGGACAAAGCCGCGCGGGGCGCGGGCTATATGTCGCTTCTCGGTTTCGATAACAAAACCGAAGCGCTTCCGCCATATCTCGCAAGTCTTATGCTCGGAGGCAAAGACCATGACTCGCTCAGCCCTTCAAGGCTTGAGCGCTACGCGGGCTGCCCGTACAGATACTTCATCGAACAAGGCCTCCGGCCGACCGAAAGACGGCCTTACGAAGCCGCCTCCCGCGAAATCGGAGATGTATACCACAACTGCATAATGGCTATCACGTCAAGGCTGACCCGCGAAGGGCTTTGGGAAACCGTGACAGACGAGCAGTGCCGCGAAATCGTTAATGAAACTGTGGCAAAAGAAAATGAAGCATACCGCGAAGGGCTGTTTTCGTACGGCGGGAAAGAGCGTTACCTGGCGGCAAGAATGGAAGATACGTGTTACGAAACTGTACGCGCGCTCATATCGCAGGCACGCGCCGGAAGCATCAGTTATAGCTATTATGAACTGCCATTCGGAAGACCGTATTCCGGGGAAGAAACAGAACCGGAGTTCAGGCTAAAACCGATGGAGATCGATGCATCCGGACGCAAGATATACATCGAAGGCCGCATCGACCGTCTCGATATACTCGAAAACGGCAGGCTGAAAATAATAGATTACAAATCCGGTAACCGGAAGATCGACCTCGACGAGATGCGTGCAGGTTATTCCATGCAGCTCATGGTGTACATGCAGGCTGCAGAGAATGGGCTCGCGGATGCAGAGGGGTCAGGCGGAGCTTCGGGCGAAGGACAGGGAACGGTCGCGCACGGACCTGGCGGAATGTTTTATTTCCACATAAAAGAACCCAGAGTCACGAGCACGGTTTTGTCCGATGATGTTGATGAGACAATCGATGCCGAGATCAGGAAACAGTTCAAACTGAATGGAATCCTTGTCGACGATCCCGAAACGATACGCAATATCACGGGTGATTTCACGGGACGTTCAGATGTCGCGGAATCGGTACTGCTCAAAACCGATGGCACATACTCCGGAAAAGCCGTCATTCCTGAAGCCGACATGAGAGCGCTCGAGAGCGAAGTGCGCAATAAGATCGGTGAGCTTTGTGAGGGGGTCATGAAGGGTGAGATCCCGATACACCCGATACGTCATAAGGATAAGCAGGCCTGCAAATACTGCGATATCAGGAGCATCTGCCGCTTTGACGCGATGTATCCGGGTTGTGAATTCAACAGAATTTAGCCATTCAGCAGGCTGGCGGATCAGCGTGAAACTAGGCTCGGAAACTGCGCGCGGCAGGCTGAATAAACGTTGAAAATATAATTTGACTATTTGAATACCGTTATGCTATAATAACCGTCGGCGCACGAGGTGTGCCGGTATGCTTCCGTGGCTCAGTCGGTAGAGCAGCGCATTCGTAACGCGCAGGTCATCGGTTCAAGTCCGATCGGGAGCTCCATGAAAAACCCTGAACTCAAGCGGTTCAGGGCTTTTTTTGTTTAGCAGGCGCTGTGGTATAATGAAAATATAGTTTAGCACTTCAAGCGAGGGAATGACGATATGGAAAAAATGAGCACGCTTTGTTATATAGAGTGCGGTGGGAAATACCTGATGCTGCACCGCGTAGTAAAGGAGAACGACGTCAACCACGACAAGTGGATCGGGGTCGGCGGGCATTTCGAGTTTGCCGAAAGCCCGGACGAGTGCCTTGCCCGCGAGGTGATGGAGGAGACAGGGCTAGAACTCGCGCGGGCAAGCTTCCGCGGTATCGTGACATTTGTTTACGGCTCCGATGAACCGGTAGTCGAATACATGCATCTTTTCACAGCTGCGCCGCGCGCCGGATCGGGAGCGGCCGAAACGGATCCGGAAGCCGTCCCGCTTGCGGAGTGCGATGAAGGCGTCCTGGAATGGGTCGATATAGACAGGATCCCGGAACTTGAGCTTTGGGAAGGGGACAGGATATTCTTCCGCCTGCTTGCGGAAGACGCGCCGTTCTTCTCGCTGAAACTAGTTTATGATGAGACAGATACCCTGAAGGCGGCGGTTCTTAACGGCATCCCGCTCGAACTTTTCGATGTGCTTGATGATGAAGGTAATAAGACAGGTATAGTGCGGGAACGCGGAGTCTGCCACAGGGACGGAACTGCTCATGCGGCTGCACATATCTGGGTCGTCAGGCGGAACGCAGATGGGAAACTTGAGGTGCTCCTCCAGAAGCGAAGCATAGAAAAAGACTCCAACCCCGGATCGTTCGACACGTCGGCGGCAGGCCATGTCGCAGCAGGGGACGATGTGCTCGAGACGGCGATCCGGGAACTCGAAGAGGAGCTCGGGATAATCGCGGCTCCGGATGACCTGGAGTATCTCGGTGTCCATCACAATGCTTACCAGGACATCTTCCACGGACGCGTTTTCCGCGATAATGAGTTTATGTCGGTATACGCGTATTTCCGCGATGTGGATGAAACAAAGCTCACTCTCCAGGAAACAGAGGTCGAGAGCGTACGCTGGATGGACCTCGATGAGTGCCTTAAAGTCATCGGCGACGCGGTCTACGGCTCACGCGACGACGAGTGGCCGAACTGCATATATGCAGAGGAACTCAGGATGGTAAAGGGTAGGTACGACAGATAAAAAAATATGGATCGATAAAACGGCGCGGCCCGGAAGGGCCGCGCCGAAGCTTTGTTATGGGATCATTCGCGCCGGATCACACCATCCAGTCCCGGACCATCGCAACCTCATGCGCGTAGCCTTTGTCATCGTTCGGA
>JAFOKI010000004.1 GCA_017419895.1 Eubacterium sp.
AGGACCAGACCTACATTATTCTGCGCCCTGTTCAGGATGTGATACGCTGCTTCTTTGTCGAAATGACATGGCTCGAGCCATCCAAAGAGTGACGTTCCACCCATAGACGGCTGCACGATCCTGTTTTTGATCTCAACATTGCCAATCTTCCATGGCGTAAAAAGCGGTTCATACTTCTTATCCATACATGTTCTCCTTTACATACCGGAAAATACCGGCTTATCCTTTGAATTCGGCTTTGTTCTTGCCGAAATGAAGTTCGCGCATGCCTTCAACTTCATCGCATACGGGTTTGAGTTTGCAGCTGCCGCAGTCCGTCGGCATACCCTCGAGTATCTTGGAGAGCGTCAGCGTGATCTCATGCACTTTTTTCGAGTGACCCGCAAGCTTTGCGTAGTCGGCAGCAGGATCTGTCACGAAGAACAGTTTGACAGCTTTGATGTTGGGATCCTGTTTATAATGCGCAATATAGTCACATCCGATTTTGTAGAAATCTATACCCGCCGCAAGTGCCTTTTTGCTTATTCTCACCTGTTCGCGGTTGTTTTCGGATGATGTCCTTACCATGTACCCCTCCGGATAGACATGGTACTTAACGAAATCGATATCCTGGATAGCGCGGAAAAGCGGTTCAGTGTCACCTTCTTCAACACTGATGTCCTCTATCTGAATCACGGCGATACGGGCAAACGGAACTGAAGTCTTGATCTCGCGAAGATCCTTTCCGAGGACGATTATCTCATCCTTATCCACAAATCCCGTGTCCGAAGTGACGCACGAAAAATTCACAGCCGGTTTTCCGTCTCCACCAAGTTCATAAGCCGCGTCACGCTGCATCACAAGCTCACTTTCTCCGGTGTCTCTCCACGCCCCGGCTTCCGAATACGGATAACTTCTGGCGGGAAGCGCGGAAAGCATCTCCAAAGTGTCTTTTATAATGCTGTCGTATAGCTGCATATCAGAACTTGATGTCGGTCTTCTTGCGGTCGAATATCCTGTTCACCTGGTTGTAGGACCATCCCAGAAGCTTTTGGTCCAGATTCCAGAAATACACGATGAACAGCACGCCCGTAAGCGCTCCGAGTATCTTCAGGATCACGCCGGTCACATGAACGGCCGACGCGAGTCGGGCTTTACGCTCGGCTCTTTGTTTTTTCTTTGCCTTCTTAAGCACCCTCTTCTCAAGGAATGTCATGCCGGCCTCCTTTTACATCGCTTTGGCAAGACCCTTCTGACGAGCGTATTCGGCAGCGCCGAGAGCTCCCATGAGCTGCGGGTCTGTCTTGAGATCGATTACTTTAAGTTTGAGTACGTGTTCGATAGCCTGTTTGAGTCCGGCGTTCTTGGCGCAGCCACCCGTGAGAGTGATGCTGTCCGTTGCTCCGGCTTTCTTCGCCATAACAAAGCATCTCTTGGCGACAGCCATCTGGATGCCTGCGGCGATCTCATCCATCGGTTTTCCTTCTCCGACGAGTGTGATTACTTCAGACTCGGCGAATACAGTGCACTGGGCTGTGATGGGGATAACGTTTTTGGCCGTAAGGCTCAGGTTCGAGAACTCGGGAAGGCTCATCTCGAAGCCTCTTGCAATCGCTTCGTAGAATCTTCCTGTTCCGGCAGCGCACTTGTCGTTCATAGCAAAGTTCTTGACAGTTCCGTCTGTGTCGACGCTGATACCCTTAACGTCCTGTCCGCCGATATCGATGATAGCCTTTACTGTCGGGTCGGTGACATGTACGCCCATCGCGTGGCAGGAAATCTCGGATATGTTCTCGTCAGCAAAAGGAACTTTGTTGCGTCCGTATCCGGTACCGATGAGGTATTCGAGTTCTTCCGAGCTCTTTAAGCCGACCTTTGTCAGCACTTCTTCCATCGCGATCTTCGCCGACTGCTCAGCGTTTATTTTGCTCTTGATCGTAGTATCCGCGCAGATCTTTCCGTTTTCATCGAGAATCAGCGCTTTTGTGTAAGTCGAACCAACATCGCAACCACCAAAGTATTTCATTTTCTTTTCTCCTTTTATCTTTAGTATTAATATACTTTATCAGCTTTTATCTGCCGGTAACGGATCACATCATATTTTCATCGTCGAATTCGAGAAGTGTCGGATCGACAGGTTCAGCCTTCATGACAGTTCTCATATATTCGTTGACTTTTCCTCTCATAGACTTCCTCGAAACAGTACGCGGATCCATGAGGTCGTGCTCTATCCAGATCATGTGATAGCCCTTGTCACGAGCCTGCTCGTCGAGTATTCCCTGGAGCGTTGACATGTTCTTGCATGCGACGTTCTGATACATGATTATGATATCGACGTTCCATGCTTCGCACTGTCTCCAGAGCTCATCTACCACGTTCTGGTATCCGCCGTTCGTGTGGCGTCTCATGACCATGCGCTCGTAAAGTCTAGCGAGATCCTGGAGAGCCAGTTCTTTGTCTTCGGTCTCAAGCGGCTTTGTGAAGTTCAGGCTCTCCATCTCGACCAGAACATCCACGCCCCAGCAGTTCGCGATCCAGTTTGTAAAGTTCGCGTAGTAGTGAGCCGGGCAGGACCATACGATAGCACGGTATTTCATCTTGTTGACCCATGGTTCTTCCCTGTTCTCGTAGGCCTTCATCATGATTTTGTTGACCTTCTTGAACGTCTTGGGAACTCTCGGGTCGCATCCGCCGTCCATCTCGTAGTTCCATTTGCGGAAGAGCTCGTACGCAGGACCTATGATCTGAGGATATTTCGTCTTGTTGACTTCCCACTTCTCGAGCTCGTATTTTGTCTCTTCGTTGAAGCGCTTCATGTTCGTGAAATACGCGTCCCAGTTCCATTTAGCACCGGTCGTCTCTTCAACAAACCTGATGCAGGCTTTGATATCCTCAGCTGCATCTTCCACAGTTTCCTCGTACTCATAACGGACCGGGAACGTGAGGTGGAACGTCGGGAGATTCGGGAAACGTCTCGATACATAGGAAGAAGCCATTACTGAACCGTCACACGGCATCGAACTCGAGATGAAGCATGCTCCCATGTGCGGAAGCGCGTCGAGCACCAATGCTCCGCATTCCGATGACGGCACCGGACATGTGTCCGCCGGAAGTCCGAACGATTCCACTGCGTCGATATACGGAATGCATGTCAGCTGGTCGATTTCCGATACCAGGAATACCGGCATCAGCTGATACGGGATACCAAGAAGATCGGGGAATCCCGCCATGATCTGACCCATCGTCATCTCGTCGAAAAGAACGACCTTCTTGTTCAGTTCTTTGCTGTTGCCGTTCTTCTCGTCACACTTCGCGAGGAATACCAGGTTCTCGGCCACGTAACGGAAGATGTCGTATATCATCAGATGGCTCATCTTGAGAGCGCTGCCTCTCTGTCCGAGAGTGTTCTTGTCCATGAAGCCCACGCAGCACATGTAGCTTATCATCCATCTGTAGTGGAACGTGGCGTTCAGTGCCGGCACCATGTCTTTCGAGAAAGTCCACATGAGCATTCCCCACATATGGAGCCACTCATAAAAGTCGTAAGCCGTGTCCTTAACGCCTCTCCATTCTCTTCTGACGGTAGCCATTGCGCCTTTCCTGTAGAGCTTGCCGAGATGCTTCTCGCCGTTAAGGATCAGGTCTTTTCTCTCTTCGGCAGACATGTTCGCGAAATCCTTCGCTTCTTTCATTATCCTGTCCCATGTGGAGACGGCATTGTCCTTCTGACGAAGAGCGAAATCTTTCCAGTCTGTCTCTTTGAAGAGTTCCAGCGCAATGCTGCTGAACTCCTTCAGGTTCTCGGCTTGTTTTTTCCAGTCGATATTGTCTTTTGCCCTGAAGAAAGCGGGGTTCGGATATTTCTTTTTCCCCTCGGGAAGCTTTGCCTTAAGATCTTTCATTTTTTTCTTCATTGTTTCAAGATCCATCATCACGCCTTCCCTCCTTTCTGTATCTTCTTGATCTCGAGAGATTCAACAAAGGCCTGGAACCTCGTCCTGAGCTGTCCGGAAGACTTGGCGTTGTACGGTCTGTCTATAGAGAGAACAGGCCAGCCTTTTTCGGTGCTCATGATATATGAGACAAGGGCTCTTTCGAATCCCCAGAAATCACAGAATTTCATCTGTTCATAGATTATTCCGTCTGCCCTGAATTCTTTTGCGAGCCTGTCCGCGGTCTCGCGTCTCTGGGCGACTTTTTCATCCGAAATATATCTCGCGCATTCGGAAAGCTCCATGTATCTCCTGCAGATCTGGTCGAGCGCGGGTTCGTCATCCGTTAGCTCGATCACTTCGCGTCCCGGCGTCGATCCGAAGCAGTGACGGTCGGAAACGACTCTCGCGCCGCACTCTTCGATCAGCTTTGTGAAACCGGGATCGTCTATCTCGCTTCCGACTATCGCTACGCGCGCGCGGAATGCGGGCTTCTCGTCCGGTTCCCTGGTCCTGAGTTCTTCCAGCGTCTCCCTGAGATACGGGAGTATCAGGCGCTTCGGACATGTGTAGCTGACAAGGTTCAGGATATGGAACTCATAGCCCGTGATCACCGGATTGTCGGCTTTTCTCATTTCTCCGATCTCGGAAATGATC
>JAFOKI010000224.1 GCA_017419895.1 Eubacterium sp.
CATCTACTGTACGGATCTTAAAAAAATCACGATACCGGCGAGTGTAAATTCGCTCATATACTGTTTTGGCGAATGCTACGGTTTGGAAGAAGTAAAATTCCTCGGTGATTTCCCCGAAATCATGGAAGGTCCATTCTTTGCCTGCGATTTCACTGCTTATTATCCTTTAGGCAACGCGACGTGGACCAGTGAAGCTATCGACAGCGGCTACGGTGGAAAAATCAAGTGGGTAGGGTACTGCGCGGCTCACCAGAATGCTGCGGCTGTAAAGGAAAATGTAAAAGAAGCGACTGCCCTCAAGCCAGGCTCGTACGACATGGTCGTGCGCTGCAAGCTTTGTAATGAGGTTGTCAGCCGCGAGACCGTGGCAGTCAAGAAACTCACGCCGACCATCAAACTGTCCGCGAAAAAGAAAACTCTCAAAAAAGGCAAATCATATACGCTGAAGACCTCCGGCCTGGCGAAGGGCGACTCGGTCAAGAGTTACAAGAGTTCCAAGAAGGCTGTCGCGACAGTTACAAAGAAAGGCAAGATCAAAGCCAAAAAGAAAGGGAAGACTGTCATAACCGTGACGCTCACGTCCGGCAAGACCGCAAAGTGCCGGATAACGGTAAAATAGACACAAATCATATAAACTGAGCAGGAGACCGTACTGGATACGGTCTCTTTTTCATATTGTGAAATAATAAAACGATTGTAAATTCAATATTTTTTGAATATATAAATACTTTTATTCACAACCGTGTGAAATTATGTTAATATACTAAATATGGAGCAGATAAACATATTCGACAATCCAAATAACCAGCCTCTTGCTTCAAGACTCAGACCCGAGACCCTTGACGAATTCGTCGGACAGGAGCATCTTGTCGCACCCGGAAAGATTTTGCACAGACTGATCGAGAGTGACACGATCACGTCGATGATTTTTTGGGGGCCTCCGGGAGTGGGCAAGACCACGCTTGCCAGAATAATTGCCGGTCACACAAGATCTGCTTTCATCGATTTTTCGGCTGTAACAAGCGGTATTAAAGAGATAAGAGCTGTCATGAAAAACGCCGAGGAGAACAGAAGATTCGGTGAAAGGACAATAGTTTTTGTCGATGAGATACACAGATTCAACAAAGCACAGCAGGACGCTTTTCTCCCGTTTGTCGAGAAAGGCAGCATAATTCTGATCGGCGCGACGACAGAGAATCCTTCTTTCGAAGTCAATGGAGCTTTGCTTAGCAGGTGCAAGGTTTTCGTTCTCCACGAGCTCTCTACTGACGACCTGGCGAAACTGATCGAAAGAGCGCTGACGGACCCACGTGGCTTCGGCGGTCAGGACATTAGGATCGGTTCGGATGAGATTAGGATGATCGCAGCGTTCGCGAACGGCGACGCCAGGACTGCTTTGTCTACGCTTGAGATGATAGTGCTGAATTCCGACGAGCAGGACGGAATTGTCACCGTAACAAAGGATACAATTGAGCAATGCATATCAAAGAAGTCTTTGTTGTATGACAAGTCCGGGGAAGAACACTACAACCTGATTTCAGCGTTGCATAAGTCAATGAGGAATTCAGATCCCGACGCGGCTGTGTACTGGCTTGCGAGGATGCTGGAGGCTGGAGAAGACCCGATATATATAGCAAGACGTGTCACGAGGTTTGCCAGCGAAGATGTAGGGCTTGCCGATCCGAGAGCGCTTGAAATATCGGTCGCGGCTTATCAGGCTTGTCATTTCATCGGCATGCCGGAGTGCTCGGTTCATTTGACGGAGGCAGTTATTTACCTTTCTCTTGCACCAAAATCAAATGCGATGGAGGCAGCATACCTGGCTGCTAAACAGGATGCGATAACACAGCTCGCGGAGCCTGTGCCGCTCCAGATCAGAAACGGTGTTACCAGACTGATGAAAGAAACGGGCTACGGGAAAGGGTATAAATACGCGCACGACTTTGAGGAGAAAATCACAGATCTCAAATGTCTGCCGGATTCTCTTGAAGGCCGTGAATACTATAAACCGACCGATCAGGGACTTGAACCAAGATTTAAAGAGCGCCTTGACAAGATTAAAGAGTGGAAAAAGGGCTTTGCCCAAAATGATAAAGATTAAAGGGCATTGGGAATCTATTCATCAAAGGAGGGAACTAAAGATGACGATGAGAGATGAAAACAGGAACAAACGTAACCGTATGCTCGCAGAGAAGATCATTAAAGGTCTTGAATCCAGAAACAGCGTGGGTTACTACTGTGAAACTAAAGAAGAAGCGCTTGCGCAGGCTCTATCGTTGATGCCGGAAGGTTCAAGCGTAGGCTGGGGCGGATCCATGTCGATCGAAGAGATAGGTCTTAAACAGGCTGTGATCGAAGGCAATTATAAAGAATACAACCGCGATATCGTTCCGCCGGCAGAGAAACGCCAGGTGATGCTCGATATGTACAGTGCCAATTTCTTCATCACGAGTACAAATGCCATCACTGAAGACGGTATCCTCGTCAACCTGGACGGAAACGCGAACAGAGTTTCAATGATCGCATACGGCCCCGAAAAAGTTATCATGATCGTCGGAATGAACAAAGTCGCGAAGGATCTCGACCACGCTATATACCGTGTCAGAAATGAAGCCGCACCGATCAACACTAAACGTTTCCCGATAGAAACTCCCTGCAACAAAACCGGTGCGTGCGCTGACTGCAAAGTTAAAGGCAACATCTGCTGCCAGATGCTGATCACAAGATTTTCGATGCATCCGGGACGTATCAATGTTATTCTTGTAAACGAGGATCTCGGATTCTGATAACAAAGAATGTTGTATGACAATAAATGGCATCGCGGGTCGAAACCCGCGATGCCGATAAAAAGATTATAAAGGATTAATCAAAAGGGGTATAATATGCATTCGGACATAAAAATAAAGAATTGTCTAAAGCAGCTGCTTAAAAACAAATCTTTTGACAGAATCACAGTTACTGAAATCTGTGATCTTTCAAAAGTGTCCAGAAGAACGTTCTATAATCATTTTGATGATATGTACGATCTTTTGTACGAAATTTTGAAAGATGCTTCGAATGAGCTGGCAGAAAAAGAAAGAAGCGCGGGTTACGATGCTGCGAAAGAATCAACATGGGAAAAAGCTCTTGGAATTGGGCTCAGATATTTCCGTGATAATAAAGATATCATCATGAGCATTTATAATTCGGACAGCTGGGATATTGTTAAAGAACGCGTTTCCGACAGAGTGAAAAAGAGTATTTCGGAAGCAGTCGACAGGGCTTCCGTCAGAACCGGTGTGAAACTGACTGCAGTCGATGCGGATTTCCTCTCAGGATTCTATTCATCTTTGTTCATAGTTGTAGTAGAGAAATACCTGAGACACGGAATGCCCGACGATCCGGCATGGATAGTAAACTATATAAGCACTATTCTGGATCCTTCGTTCGACAATGCAGTGAAAGCCCTCGCAGGACGCGCAAAATAGTGTTTTGCGGAATGCTGTAATTCATACCGGTGTCAGGCGAAATGAGAGAGTAAATGCAGCAAAGAACCATCGACGAAAATGAAAACAAGCCGCGAAGCGGCGCTTTGGCGCGGAAACTGCTTTGCACATGCCTATTGGCCGTGCTGGCAGTTTTTGTGTATTTCAATATAGATTCGCTCGGTAATGAGAAGAATACCAAGTACCCGGAAGATACATCAGGCATGAAAACCCTTGAGACAGATATTAGAGGGACAGGCATGATAGAGCAGGAATTCACTGCGGCTTCCGAGAATGTTAAACACGTAAGGTTGTACTTCAAGTTCGAATCCGGAACGGCTGTTTCCGGTAAATTCAGGGTATTCATTAAGGACGGCAATAAAAACGTGTTTGAGTCGGAACTCGACGGAAAGTATATCGATTCAAGAGGCGCCACATATTTCAAAAATGGCGGAGATTCAGCCAGTCTTAACCTCAACAGGATAACTGACGAAAAAGTATATGAGGGCTATAAAAGCGTCAGGCTGGAAAAAGGAAAAGAATACAAACTTACGATCGAGTACACGGATATTAAAGCAGATTCGCCTGTCAATATAAGGGGTTATTCGGGAAAAGACAAAAGCACATTTGTCAGATTCAGCTTTGATTACCTTGATGTATCAAAAAAGCTCTTTATCGCTGTTGTTGTGATGATGGTACTTCTGCTCGTGCTTATCTGGTTCCCGTACTCATCGTTCGATGTGTCGGATGGCAGTGTTGAACTTCTCAATATACTCGTATTCATCCTGACACCGATAGTCATGCTTTTCGTGATGCACAAAATATCCGGCATCGGTACTATGGAGTTTCTGGAAAGGATCTACAAAACGCGGGCTCTTATGAACCTCGCGATCATCTGGGCATTCCACTCGCTTTTCTGGTTCATAACGAACAGATTTAAAGCGGCGTCTGTACTTACGACAATATCGATGTTCGGCTTTTCGTTCATGAATTATCTGCTCCTTCTTTTCAGGGATTATCCGCTCATAGCATCAGATGTCTTCGAGATCAAGACCGCGCTTTCGGTGGCTGACTCATATAACATAACACTTGACAAATACAGCATGATTTCGATTATCGTGTCTGCTGTCTGGCTGATATTTATTTTATGCATAAGAGGCGTGAAGGGACACGGTCTCAAGACAAGGGCCGCTGCGCTCGCTGTTTTCGCATTGTTCACGGGCGGGATCTATTACGAACTTTTCAAGACTGACATAATAGCCGAGAAAAACTGGTTCGTATCCGGCTTCAAGCCGAAAGCAAGCTACAGGAGAAACGGTTACGCCTTATCATTCTTTGTAACGGTAAGGGGCATGTTCGTCGATAAGCCGGCAGGCTACAGCACAGAAGCTGTACGGTCGATAACCGGTGGATTTGAATCTGACCCGGCAGCGGAATCCGCGGAGGTGTCGGAAAGCACGCCGAACATAATCGCAGTGATGAATGAATCCTTCTCGGATCTTGCTGTAATGGGTGCGCTCGATGTGAACACCGACTACATGCCGTTTTATCATTCGCTTAAGGAAAATACGGTGAAAGGCTGGATGCATTCATCAATTTTCGGCGGTTCTACAGCTGACAGCGAATTTGAATTCCTGACAGGAAACAGCATGTATTTCCTGCCTTACAGGTCGATTCCTTTCAGAAGCATGATCAAGACGGAAACTATCTCGCTAGCCGGTACCCTGAAAGACAGCGGATACGGAGGCATCACGGCATTCCACCCCGGAACTGCCGATTCATACAACAGAAACAATGTTTATCCGCTGCTCGGTTTCGATAAGGTAATGTCGATCGACGACATAGGAAAACCCGAAAAAATCAGGGATTTTGTTTCAGACGATCAAGATTACCATATCGTCGAGCAGGAATATGAGGAGTTCCGGAAGACAGATGCCAAAACCCCGTATTTCATGTTCAATGTGACGATACAGAATCACGGAGGATATGCGCTCGGCTCGGGAGTAGTTGATGCAGGCATTGAGGTAGAGGATCCAGAGCTGCGTGATGAGGAAGCCGTGAATTTCCTGAATCTCATGAAATACAGCGATAATGCCCTGAAGAGTCTCATCGAATACTTCAACAAAGTCGATGAACCTACTGTTATCGTGCTTTTCGGCGATCACCAGCCGCGTGTCGGGTCGTCATTCTACAAAGCAATGTTCGGCAAAACTTCGGGTGAGTTATCGGCTGCCGAAGCCGACCTTAAGTATAAAGTGCCTTTCATGATATGGGCGAATTACGATATTGATGAACAGGAAAATGTTGAGATAAGCTGCAATTTCCTCTCTGCCTATACCAGAAGCATTATCGGAGGAAGGCTGACAGGTTATGACAAGTTCCTGCTTTCGATACGTGATAAGCTTCCGTCTGTCAGTGCGATATCAGTGCTCGATACGGAAGGCAATGTTTACGAGTCTGAAACCTTGAGTGACGAGCAGAAGAAGATCCTTAATGACTACAGACTCATACAATACAACGGTTTCATAGATTCAGGGAACAGGGAAGAGGCGTTCTTCAGGTTAAAATAACAGTGAATTGTGTATGCTTGTAGTCAATATAACAATATATAGCGTTTTTGTATAATTGGGCATGGCAAAACTTGAATAAATCAGTTGTATGACGTATAATATTTAAGATATGAACAGATCGATTTTAAATGACAAAAGATTCAGGATCGCGATCCTGATTTTGGTGGATTTGGCCATCGTCGCTTTCAGCACGTGGGTCAGTCTTTTGATGCGTTTTCCTGTCGGGAACGTACCGGTTAGATACAGCACGGCGGCTATGCATGCAATAGTTATCGACATGCTGATAACGGTCGGTGTGCTTTGGGCGTTTAGGCTTTATC
>JAFOKI010000225.1 GCA_017419895.1 Eubacterium sp.
CCGATAATCTGGAAGAAGAAATCGGCCAAGCCAAAGCTTTGTTTCATGGGCTGTCCACACATGAGCCTGCAGCAGCTTAAAGATTTGACTGACAAAGTCGAAGCGGGGCTTGCCGAGAGCGGCGAGAAAAAAGTCACTATCCCGACAGTATTCACAGCCGCACCCGCGGTCCTCGAGGAGTTCGAGAAAACTCCGTATGCGGAAAGACTGAAAAAGACGGGCGTCATTACGTCCTATATTTGTCCACTGATGTATATGAACAACCCGCTCAGCGAGAAAATGCCTGTCATCACGTCGAGCAACAAGCTCAGGACGTACACGAGCGCGAGATATTACACGGAAGATGAGATAGTTTACAAGATCACGAAAGGGGGCCGTTAAGATGAGAGTTTTCGAAGGAAGAACGGTAGTCCCCGGCAGCGTGACTGCAGAGGCGGTGGTTTCTCACGGCGGGCTCAATACGCTGGCTTCGTTCCAGAAGGCGCTCCAGTTCGGCGACAAGAAGGCGACCTGCGGCGACCAGAACAACCCGGATCTGTACGGGAAGCAGATGGCGGGTAAGGCTCTCTGCCTTCCCCAAACGATCGGCTCGACTACGGGCGGTCTGGTCATCTACTGCGCGTGTTCAATGGGCCGCCAGCCGGCATGCATGCTTTTCTCGGAACCGATCGATTCACTTGCGGCCGCCGGAACGATTTTGGCAGACGTGTGGCTTGAAGGCGTGAAAATGCCCGTTGTCGATTCACTCGGCGCGAAGTTCCTCGATTATGTGAAAGACGGGATGAAGATCACGATACAGGATGGAGGCAAAGTAGAAGTCGAATAGGGCTGACAGATCGAACACGCCGAATAGACGGCATGCTGATACCGAAAAACAAAGGGCATCCCACAATGGGATGCCCTTTTTCTGATGTATGACAAGACCGTGAAGAAATACTTGTCCTGCAATATCCCGCCCCGGCATACATTCTGTCCTCTTAAGGTCAGAAGAGCGGATCCATTTTCATGACGGGGAATCCGTAACATTTGAGCAGGTACTGCTGCTGTTTCATCGCCTTCGTTCTGGAGTGGTTGATTTTCTTCGTATAGTACTTGATTTCATTCATGTTTTCATCATTTTTATGCAGTATGGTATTTTTCGCGATATACGTCATCCCTTTTTTCTTATAGGTAAACTTTGTATACGCCTTCTTCTTTCCCCTCTCTTTCATCGAAAGAGGGAAGCCCTTCTTGTTGTAACGATAGGTCTGGTTTCCGATCCTTGTCGGCTGGCCGTGCTTGTTGAAGGACAGCTTCATGGTCTCCGTCTCATCGTACCAGCAGCTTATCAGCTTATTCGGATACTTGGCTTTCGCGTTTTTGTAATAATACCAGACACCTTCTTCCCACGTGTCCGAATTCACATAACCCATCTTACATTCTTTTAACCGGCCCTTTTCGTCATAGGAATATTTATGGTAAAGTTTCTCGTCGTCATATCCGGGTGTGATGATTGCTTCTGTGATCCGGCCATTCTTATCATATTTGAACACCGTCTTTTCGCGGGGTTCCGCCGGATCGTCCAGCTGCCTTATGATCTCTTTCACAAGCCCGTCCTTGTTGTACCGGAATCGTATCCAAAACGGCAGCCCGCCATCTGCATTAACGTAGATCTTACTGATAACAGTACTCTTTTTGGATGCAGCATGCGCTTCCCCCGTCACGCAAGGTATGAGCATCAGCAGCACCACGGCTGCCACTGCCAGAACACCCGCCAATCTTTTCCAACTGTTCTTAGTCATTGTCCTGCCTCCTTATTTCATTCTTATTTCATTTTGCTGCCGCGCAGGTTCTCCATTTTGCGTCAAAGCATTCTTCCGGCAGCTCCCTGCGTTGTTTTCTGTAACCAGCATATCACGCGGATGCCGCTATCCTGTAATCCGGAAGTTCCCACCGGCATGTATTTGGCGTTTGGGAAAAAACTGCGGTTCATGCCATTATGCGTGGCTGCAAAACAAAAGCGCCGCTCTTGAGGCGGCGCAGCTTTGTTCTGATATGTTATTCAGTTCCTGAGAATCAGTTCACCGCCGAGTTCTCCGGTGAGCTCGTTATGATCGCAGCCGACTTTTCCGGCGACGATCACATAATCGATCCCGACGTTGGGGAGCGATGTGTCGAGGAATGTCGCTCCGTCCAGGATCGTGTCCGGATCGAATATCGTGATGTCGGCATCCATGCCCGGGCGGATATCGCCTTTTGTTGGAAGTCCGACGAACGCGGCGGGACGGATCGTCAGTTTCTCGAGCGCGTCGATAAGGGGAAGGAGTTTCTCTTCCCTTACATATTTACCGAGGATGCGGGGGAACGATCCGGCGGTCCTTGGGTGTGATCCCATTCCGGGGAACATTCCGCCGTCTGTACCGTAAAAGCCGTTGGGGTCAGCTATTGCCAGGCGGACGTCTGCCTCATCAAGGGCGAACGCGACTACGTTCGCTTCCGGCTGCTCTTTAAGGATTTTGTTGTAAAGCGCTTCGTCGCAGCGCATTCCCATATACGGCTCACAAAGCGGCATGATGATATCATATCCGCAGTTCCATTTGGCTCTCCAATCCATATCGAAAGCAGCCGAACCGATTTCTGTGCAGAACGCGTTGTACGGATAGACGTCAAAGCCGAGCCTTGGATTCGCCGACATCTCTTCGTTCATAATGTCGAGAGAGGGACGCATGTTTCCGCCGACAGCCGCAAGGCTTCCGATGTGGGAGAGTTCTACGCGGCAGCCTGTCACTTTGGACAGATCGGCTATTTCATGTACCGAATCCAGACATTTGTCGGTATCAGCGCGGAAATGGATGGAAATGAGCGGATCGTATTCTTTGAGCGCCATTACGGCATCGGTCATTTCTTCTGTCGAAATGCCGGGGCAGTATTCGAGACCGAATGAGAAGCCCCATGCGCCATCCTCCAGCTCAGCGCGCAGTTTTTCGATTATTTCTGCGCGGACATCGGCAGGTACGTCCCCGTACCATCCGAAGCCGTATTCATCGCGGAAAGAGTTGTATCCAGCGAGGGGAACATAGTTTATGTATCCTCCGCCGTTTGTTTCATAGACCTTTTTCACATATGAAACGGGGTTGAACTCGATGCCGCAGTTTCCGCATATACCGGTCGTAATGCCCTGGCGCAGATAATACTTGGAAACGTCAAATTCGGTGCTGCCGTCCGGGAACACTTCTTCGTGGGAGTGCATGTCGATGAATCCGGGGGATACGACCTTGCCGGAGGCGTCGATAACGCGCGCGGCTTCAACAAAGCCGTCTTCAGGCAGTACAGCTTCGATTTTGCCGTCTTTGACGGCTACATTAGCCTTTACAAAGGTCTTTGTTGTGAAATCCGGAATCATTCCTCCGGTAATAAGAATGTCATACATGTCAGTTCTCCTTAGATTGCGATGCGGGCTAGAATTCCAGATTTCCCGCGTGGAAGCACGCTGCGGTATGATCTTCACCGAGCGACATCACGGGCGGTTCTTCATTGAAGCATTTTTCATCGGCGAATTTGCAGCGGGAAGCGAATCTGCATCCCTTCTGATCACCGCTCAGACTCGGCATATCACCGCTCAGTATGTATTTCTTGCGGTCGCGGTCGCGCGGATGGAGCGGCGGGACGGAAGAAAGAAGGCTGAGTGTATACGGATGTTTGTATCCGCTGTATACGGAAGCAGCGTCTCCCTGCTCCATGATCTTGCCGCCGTACATGACCGAGATGCGGTCACTCATGTAGCGGACTACCGCAAGGTTATGGCTTATGAACAGATACGCAAGGCCGAACCGCTCCTGGAGGTCCAGGAGTTCGTTGAGCGTCTGCGCCTGGACCGATACGTCCAGGGCTGACGTGGGCTCGTCCAGCACGAGGAGTTTGGGCTTAAGCATGATGGCTCTCGCGATTGATACGCGCTGCTGCTGGCCGCCGGAAAGCTCGTGCGGGAAGCGGTCAAGGAGTTCTTTTCCGAGATTTACTCTCTCGGCCGTTTCGAGGATTATGTCCCGGGCGTCTTTCTTTTTAATGCCGTGGAGCTCGAGCGGTCTCTCAAGCGATCTGTAAATGGTAGTCCTTGGATTGAGCGAAGAAGCCGGATCCTGGAATACCGCACCGACTGTACCGTCAAGCGAGATCGAACCCGATGTCGGCTCGAGAAGTCCGAGGATTATTCTTGCCAGTGTTGTTTTGCCGGAACCGGATTCGCCTACCAGCCCGAGTGTTTCGCCCTGCGCGATGGTGAGACTCACGTCGTCGACCGCGCGGACATATTGGTTGGACTTGCGCAGACTTCTTTCTGTATAGAAGAATTTGCTGACGTGATCTACTGTCAGGAGAATGTTATCTCTCATTTGAGATCTCCTCCTTTCACCATGTGGCAGGCACAGAAGTGGTCATGACCGACCTCGAGCATTTTCGGGTCCTGTTCACGGCAGATGGCTTCGGCTATCGGGCAGCGGTCAGCGAACCTGCAGCCTTTGATTTCCTGCGTGAGGTCGGGAACCGAGCCGGGGATCGTCTCAAGCCGGCCTTCTTTTTTTGTAATGACCGGAAGGGCCTTCATAAGGAGCTTTGTGTACGGATGGCGCGGCTCATCGAAGATCTGGAACACATCGCCCATTTCAACGATTTTGCCGGCGTACATGACCCCGACTCTGTCGGCCATATCAGCCACGATACCAAAGTCATGTGTGATCAGCAGCACACATGTGTCATATTCGTGTCTCAGGTCGTTCATTAAATCGATGATGCCGGCCTGTATGGTTACGTCCAGCGCGGTTGTCGGTTCATCGGCTATGAGAATGCCCGGATGCCGACAAAGCATCATTCCGATCATGACTCTCTGACGCATTCCGCCCGAAATCTCGTGCGGATATGATTTGAGGCGTTTTTCCGGATCGGGTATTTTGACGTCGTGCATGACTTCGCCCGCGAGTTTCCACGCCTCGCTCTTTTCCATTTTGTCTACTACAAGACCCTCTGCGATCTGATAACCGGATGTATATACCGGATTCAGGGAGTCGAGAGGATTCTGGAATATCATTCCTATACGGTTTCCGCGGACGGCGGTCATTTCTTTGTTGGAGAGTTTGAGAAGGTCCTGCCCCTCGAAAATGACTTCGCCCGAAGCTATGCGTCCGGGGGACTGTATGAGCCTCATTATGGCTCTCGCAGTCGTGGATTTGCCGCAGCCTGATTCGCCTACAAGCGCGAAACACTCGCCGCGCTCAAGGTCGAAGCTGACATCGGACACCGCCTGTACCCCGCCGGAATACTCGACAGAAAGATTGCGTACATCTAATACTAATTCTGCCATGGCTACACCTTCATTCTGGGATCGAGGAGTTCCTTGATTCCCTCTGCGGTCAAATTGAATCCAAGTACGGTCCATATTATCGCAACACCCGGCCATATAGAGATCCAGGACGCCTTCTTGATGAACTGGATACCTCCCGAGAGGATCATTCCCCAGTCGGGAAGCGGCTCCTGAGCGCCGAGTGACAGGAAGCTCATTGCCGTCGTCGACAGTATCGCCGCGGGCAGCGCGAGCGATGCAAGAATCACGATCGTGGACGTCAGGTTGGGAAGTATGTACCGCAGGATTATCTGCAGATTGCTTTCACCGTAAACGCGCGCAGCCTCAATGTACGAGAGATTCTTTAATGACATTACCTTGGCGCGGATGATCTTGGTAAACTGGGCCCATGACACGAGCGCGATAGAAATGGCTACGTGTTCCGCGCTCGGTCCCATCAGGAGAACGATAGCCATCGCGAGTACGATCGGCGGGATCGCCCACACCATATCCGTGATGAACATGATGAAGGAATCGAGTCTCTTTCCAAAATAACCGGCGAGTATACCGAGAGTTACCCCGATGAGTGATTCGATAACGACCGCGATCAGACCAACCTTAAGGGCTAACCTCGAGCCGTAAATGATCCTGCTGAATACGCATCTTCCGTACTGGTCCGTGCCAAGAGGGAAACCCTCCGTTCCCGGGGGAAGCAGCTTAAGGCTTATATCCATGTCGGCATAGCCATGCGGGGCAATTACAGGCGCCAGGATCGCCACGAGAATGATTATCAGCATCATCAGGAATCCGATGAAATACATTGGTTTTCGGGCGATCTTCCAGAATTTTTTAAGCTTTTTCATACCGGAAGCCTCCTATTCCAATCGGATCCTGGGATCCAGGAATCCCGCGACGATATCGCCTATAAGGTTGCATATAACTGTAAGTATCGCTATAACAAAGACTATCGCCTGGACTACCGGGAAATCCTGATGAGCAATACACTTCCAAAGAAGCTGTCCCATGCCGGGCCATGCGAACACATTCTCAACTACGACCGAACCGCCGATGAGCCAGGGAAGACCCAGGAAAAATGTGACGGTGACCGGTATAAGCGCGTTTCTAAGGATGTGCTTGAACAGGATCTTCCTGTCAGAGATACCCTTTGCGTAAGCAGTTTCCACGTGTTTTTCTTCCATGACATCCAAAACTTCGCTTCTGGTGAGGCGGAATGTCTGAGCCATAGCAGGAAGCGCCAGTGTCAGCATGGGCAGTATTAGCGATCTTACCCCGCTGTAGCCGGATATCGGGAAGAAACTGTGACGGATGGCGAACTCGATCATGAAAAGGATACCGAGCCAGAATGCCGGCATCGACCAAAGGACTACCATCACGACTGTCATTGATTTATCGAAAAGGCGGTCTTTTTTTACCGCGGCAAATAAGCCGAGCGGTACCGCCAGCAGGTATTCGAATATTATAGCTGCGCCTGTCAGCATAAGCGTGTACGGCAGACGCTGTTTTATAAGATAGACCACTTCCTGTTTGGTTGTGATCGAGGTGCCGAAGTCGCCCCGCAGGATGTTTCCGAGCCAGTAGAAATACTGGATTATTGCGGGCTTATCAAGCCCCCAGCGGACTTTCATCTCAGCGATCTTTTCGGGCGGTGTACGCGATCCTGCCAGAAGGTCTATCGGATCGCCGGGCATAGCCTGCATGATGACGAATATGAGGATCGAAACACAAAGTACGACCAGTACACCAATCAGCAGTCTCTTAATAATGTATCTTGTCATTCCGCTCAATTGAGCAGCCCCCTTTAAATAGATCAGATTGTTTTATTATATCGGCACGGTCAAAAGCGCCCGTGCCGATATAATTAATCAAACAATTTCTTCAAATGCGGCATCCAGAACGGAGAAGAAAAGCTCGTCTCTTTTGATGCCGTTTAAGTTCGTAAGGAATATCGCGCTGACTTTTTCTTCCGGGAAATATGATATGCGTGATATGAATCCTTCCGTACCTCCGGTATGCCAAAGTTCTTTTTTGTCCCGGTAAGTTCTGTGGTCATCGTCAATGCTGCCAGACATCATGCCGAGCCCGTATGGGAACCGGGTACCGTCTTTGAATGTGAGCGGTACGAATATCTCCGAGAAGTCAATTTTTGCAAGTTCCGCAGATCCACATTCGGATCTGCCGGAAGACCACTCAGCGCCGTAAAGGAAACGGTGCCATTTCAGCATATCGTCGACATTGGACGAGATATTGCCGTCAGCATAGCCGATCTCCAGCATGTCATACGGTACCTTCGAGATAAGTCCCGTTTCGGGATCTCGGATATAACCGTTTACCTGGAACGGATCGTGCTGATCCATGTAGTCCGGCGCGAATGAACGGTCCATGCCCAGAGGACGCAGGATCTCACTTTCGACGAACTCACCGAAAGGTTTCCCTGTCAGCATTCTTACGATCTCTCCAAGCATGACGTAGGCGGTATTGCAGTATGAAAAAGCCGTGCCGGGCTCAAATTGCGGCCGGTCACTGGCTTTTACGATTTCAAGGATGTCATCCGGTTTCGCGGTTTTGAACCTGTCAATCTCTCTAAGGTAAGCAGGATCAAAGTATTCCGGAAGTCCGGACGTATGCTGCATGAGCATGCGGACCGTTATGTCCTCAAGGTATCCGGGCAGATCCGGGAAATACTTATTTACCGCATCTTCAAAGGCAAGCAGCCCCCTGCCCTGCAACATAAGGATCGCAAGGCAGGTGAACTGCTTGGTATTGGACGCGATTATGAAATTGTCTTCCGGCCTGATCGGGATGCCCTGCTCAATATCTGCAAGACCGTATGCCCCGCGGAAAAGAACCTTGCCTTCCTGTGCGATCAGGTAACTGAAACCCGGACCGTCTGCGGAAACGAAGCGTTCCGCAGCGCGGTCGATCCGTTCCCCGGCTGCCGTTTCTAGTCGGTCGGCTGTGTAGCTGACGATCTCGCTGACTTCAGCCGGGGGAGTATCCAAATTTCTGATATTTGCGTCTTTGTTCAACATGTAATATCCGTTTGATAATTATTCTTTGGTTGTATCACAGTACCATGTACGGCCGTCTGCTGTGACGATCATGCCCTTAATGTTAGCCTTAGAAGCAATGATGTGATTGTCCGCGAAGAGCGCGATTCCCTTATACTGCTCTGCAAGGAGATCGGAAGCCTTCTCATAAGCTTTGACACGGGCGTTGACATCGTTTTCCTCACGTGCAACGACGAGAGCGTCTGTTACTTCCGGAACGTCCCACGGATAACCGGAGTCTTTCGTGAATACATAGAAGAGGATGTCAGCGTCAGCCCATTCGAAGTTACGTGAACCCATGTCGAAATCATCGTCTTTCATGAGCTGTTTGATGTAAGCTGCTTCGTATTCGCGGATCTGTGCGTCTACACCGATTGCCTTGAACTGGCTCTGGAGAACAGAACCGGAAGCCTTGAGGGAAGCCCTGTCGGAAGGCAGGAGCATTTCGAATGA
>JAFOKI010000029.1 GCA_017419895.1 Eubacterium sp.
ACCGGAACGATCGTCATGCCGCTGAACGTCGACATCTCAGACAAAGCCGAGAAGACCATAGTTCCGCTGGACATGATCAAAGAGTCTTTGAAAAGCGTGGATTATATCGCAGGCATGGACAAATGTCTTTGCCGTGACGCGACCGACTGTAAAGATTACCCGCACGACCTTGCCTGTCTTTTCATGGGAGATGCCGCCAAAATAGTGGTCAAACACAATCTGGGACGGCGGTTCACGTATGAAGAAGCCTGCGCGAGGGTCGATGAAGCCGCAAAGGTAGGATTGATGGGTCAGGCTGTCTGGATCGAAGTGGAACAGATGCTTTGGGGCATTCCTAACGACACGATGGACAGTTTCATGGAGATCTGTTTCTGCTGCCCGTGCTGCTGCATAACAATGAAACTGGCGAGGAACGCTACGAGCAAAGAGCGTCACCGCTTCCATCCTTCAGGCTGGACGGCGGTTCCGGACAGAACAAAGTGCGTGGGCTGCGGGACCTGCATCAACAGCCCGAACGGTTGTCCGGTCGAAGCGCTTTCGATAGGGGAAGACGGCAAAATAAACATCGATCAGGAGATGTGCGTAGGCTGCGGGATATGCAAGGCCCGCTGCGAACACAATGTCATAAGCATCAAACAGACCATGCCGATGCGAAAAGATATTCAGGAGTATTTCCTGAAAGATTACAATCTCGATCTCAAACTGGGAAGCAAAGAACAGGAAAACCGGCAGTGATGCCGGTTTTCTGATTTTCGAATTAACTTTGCCGGGAATGCAAAGAAGAAAGCGCCGCATTGCCGGCTTTGTTGTGATAAACTAGAGACTATGATTTATGTGTAACAAAGCCGTCCCGGCACGCAAAGGAGACCAGTCATGGATTTTATCCATAAATACAAGTCACCGCTCGGCACGATAGTCATCGCAAGCGATGGGGAAGCGCTTACCGGGCTTTGGTTTGAAGGGCAGAAGTATTTCGCGTCCACGCTCGATGCGGATAACACTGAAGGATCGTTGCCTGTATTTACTGAAGCGGACAAATGGCTCGACGTATATTTCAGCGGCAGCGACCCGGGATTTATACCTAAAATATCTATGAGAGGGACGGATTTCAGAAAAAGCGTCTGGGAAATGCTTCTAAAGATACCGTTCGGTGAAACCCTGACGTACGGGCAGATCGCGGCAAAGCTTGCAGAGGCAAAAGGGACCCGGCGCATGTCAGCGCGGGCTGTTGGGAACGCGGTAGGACACAATCCGATCTCGCTGATCGTTCCGTGCCACAGGGTCGTTGGAAGTGACGGAAGCCTGACAGGTTACGCGGGCGGGATCGACAGAAAAGCCGCGCTTTTGAAGATGGAAAGCGCCGGCTGTGAGCCGCGGATGGAGGCGTCTTACCGCGATGATTGAATGACTGAAACAGAAGAGGTTAGGTAAAATGACCGATAAACTGATGACTGCTGAGGAAATCGCGTCACGAATTGAATCAGGTTCCGTGCTGAGTTCAGCGACGGGGCTCACATGGCCGGGAGCCATAGCGCATGCGATAGGCGAACGCGCCAAAAGGGGAGAGATCACCGGCGTGACTCACCATACGACATTGGAGCTTGGGAATGCGGATAATTACGACCTCGATCTACAGGCGAACTATCATGGTGTTTCCTGGCACTCCGGCCCTAAAGCAAGGAGATGTTTCAATGAAGGCCCGGGTGATGTGATGCCCGCGTATTTCCGCGATTTTCCGAGGATCTACAGAGACTATGTCGATCTCGACTATGCGATACTTTCGGTTTCACCGATCGATGAGGAGGGCTACTTTTCAGTGGGCGGTACCGGAGGTACTGTTGAGGCTTTGTTGGAAAAAGCGCGCGGGGTGTATCTCGAGTCGAACGTTAACATGCCGTATCTTCCGCATTCGACCAAGATACATGTGAACGATATCGACGGGTACTGTGTGACCGACATGCCGCTGCCGATTTTGGATCCGCCTGTGATAGATGAGAAAAGCGCGAGGATTGGGGCTTTGATAGCTGAACGTATCCCGGACGGCGCGACACTCCAGCTCGGGATCGGCAGTATCCCGGACGCGGTCGGGATCGCCCTTGAGGACAAGCGTCACCTCGGGATCCACACCGAGATGTTTACGGACAGTATGGTAGCGCTTCTCAAGTGCGGCGCGGCGGACAACACGCTCAAGCCCATCCATACAGGTGTGACAGTCGCGTCCTTCGCGGTCGGCTCGATGGAAATGTACGAGTTCATGGACCACAATCCGGACATCCATATGCTTCCTATTGACTATGTGAACGACATTTCGGTGATTGCGGCGCACGATAATTTCGTGTCGATAAATGCTGCTCTCGAGGTCGATTTCTTTGGCCAGGTGTCGGCCGAGTCTATCGGAACAAAGCACTATTCCGGCACTGGCGGGCAGGTGGATTATGTCCGAGGTTCCTTCCTGTCAAAGGGTGGGCAGAGCTTCATCGCGCTCACGTCCACAACAAAGAACGACTCGATCAGTCGTATATCCCCCGTCCTGACTCCCGGCTCAATAGTGACCACGTCTAAAAATGACGTCGATATGATAGTGACGGAATACGGTGTCGCCAAGCTAAGGGGAAAAACGCTGAAGGAGCGCACCAAGGCACTCATCTCGATCGCGCATCCGAAATTCCGGGACGAGCTGACGTTTGAAGCGCGAAAACGCAATCTGCTTCTGTAAGCAGACCTGATCGATACAACAAAACACCGGCGAAGATCAAGGTTTTCGCCGGTTTTCTGTTGGGTTTTGCTGGATGTTGGACAAGCAAGGGTAGACTTTTTTGTACCGACAATGGTAAGCGATTATGTAAGCAGGGGGTTAATCATGATAATCAAACGGAAGGTTTTTTTCTAACGGTATTAGTTTCGGTAATGCTGCTCATCACCATGATACCGATGATCTCGTTCGCCGATGACGCAGAATCAGCCGCTGACCGCGGCTACACGGTGATTTTCCACATCAGCGGGAGCAATCTGGTGGCAAACAGATACCGCACTATGGTAAGGGGCGGCTCGAGCATAAAGGTATCGGATCTTCTGCATGAGCTCGACTCAAATGAAGAAGAAATCACGGTCAAGGAAATCATTTTCAAGGATGATACACTCTTCTCCGTGTCGTAAGA